>NZ_JBTUJH010000113.1:0-3083 GCF_058343375.1 Alterinioella sp. | reverse complement strand
TTATAGGGGGTCAGGAAGCCCGATTGCGCCATCCACAGCTCATGCGCGATGGGGGTCTGCATGAATTCGACCCAGGCATCGGCCGCATCCGAAGGCTCGGTGATGGCCCAAAGCGTGCCCGCGCCAAGCACCGGATTGCCCAGGCCCGCCGCTTCCGAGGATGGGAAGTAGAAGAAATCACTGTCAGACCCTTCGGGAAAGAAAGTGGGGATGAAGCTGGCCTGACGGTGCAGATAGCATTCCGGCGGAAAGCTGAAGAGACCGGCGGGGCTGTCGCGGAAATCGGTGGTGGCCACGGCCGCGGACCCGCCATTGACATAGGCATCATTGCGGGCGAATTGCCCGAAGGCCTCGATCGCGGCGATGATGCGTTCATCGGTAAAGGGGATCTCGTTCGTTACCCAACCGTCATAGACCTCGGGCGGCTGCATGCGCAGCAGCATATCCTCGACCCAATCGGTCGCAGGCCAGCCGGTCGCGGCACCAGATCCCAGACCGATGCACCACGGCGTTTCGCCATTGGCCACGATCTGATCGGTCAGCGCCAGCAACTCCTCCATCGAGGTCGGAATCTCATACCCGGCCTCATCAAAGGCCTCGGGCGAATACCAGACCAGCGATTTCAGATCGACCTTGTAGAAAAAGCCAAACAGCTGATCGGTGCCGGTTTCATCGGCATAGGTGCCCAGATCGACCCAGGATTGCCCGGCGGCGTAGTTTTCCACGATCCAATCGGCGGTGCCCTCGGGCAGCGGGGTCAGCGCGCCGCGTGCGGCCATATCGGCGGCCAGGCCCGGCTGCGGAAAGACCGCGATATTGGGCGGGCTGTTGGCCTGGATCGAGATCACGATATCCTGCTCGAAACTGTCCGAGCCGGAATAGCTTACCGTGGCCCCGGTCGCGGCTTCGAAATAGGCCGCGACGCTGTTCATGATATCGGCATCAAGGCCGGTCCAGGGACCGGTGATGCGCAGATCCTGACCGCTGAGATCGTTGGCGGCGGCGAAGGCTTCGAAACTGTCCCAGTTGAACGCGCCGTCGCCCGGCGTGAATATCAGATGTCCGTCGGCATGGGCCGCGCCCGCCATCAGGGCAAAAGCTGCGACGCCCGCATAAAGCGATCTTTTCATTATTCTTTTCATTATTCCCTCCCAAATCTGGCCCCCTGCGGGCCGGTTCTGTCTGGTGCGACTCTGGTTTTTCAAAGCGCTTTGACTGCCTGCACAGTTTCGCAAAACCCCTCGCCTGTCAATCGCGCATCCGCGACAGCCTTACAAATAACAGCGTTATTTGTGCAGATGCAGCATGGGTTTTCAGAATTTCCTCCTTTGACAGATCCGAAGGATCCGCGTTATCCTAGACCGGATTGAAAGCGCTTTGAGGGGCCGCATTGACGATGAATCTCAAGCAACTGGCCGCCACTTTGGGGCTGTCGCAAACCACGGTCAGCCGGGCCATGAACGGCTATCCCGAGGTCAGCGAGGCCACACGCGCACGGGTGCACGCTGCTGCCGCGCGGCATAATTATCGCCCCAATACCCGCGCCCGCAGCCTGGCCACCGGGCGTTCCATGACCATCGGCCATGTGATCCCGATCTCGACCAAGCACGAAATGATGAACCCGGTATTTTCCGATTTCATCGCCGGTGCCGGCGAGGCCTATGCCCGCGCCGGGTATGACATGATGCTGTCGATCGTGCCCGACGACATGGAAGGTGACGCCTATCGCGCGCTGGCGCGGCGCCAATCGGTCGACGGGATCGTCATCCATGGCCCGCGTGCGGGCGACCGGCGGATCGCGCTGTTGCAGGAGATCGGCCTGCCCTTCGTGGTCCATGGTCGGGCCTCGGATACCGCAGGTGGCCCGACCTCGGATGACCCCGTCAGTTTTTCCTGGGTCGATGTCAACAATCGCCGCGCCTTTGCCCGCGCCACCGAACTGCTGTGCGATCTGGGGCACCGCCGGATCGCCCTGATCAACGGGCTTGAAGATATGGATTTTGCGCAGCGCCGCCGTCAGGGGTTTGAAAACACGCTGGCCGCGCGCGGCATCACCGCCAACCCGGACTGGATGTGTTCCGATGAAATGACGGAGCATTTCGGCCATGACAGCGCCGCCCGGATGCTGGCGGCAGACCCTGCCCCGACGGCCTTTCTGGTCTCCTCGATGATCCCGGCCATCGGGGTGCGTCGCGCGGTCGAGGCGGCGGGGCTGAAACTGGGCCGCGATATCAGCCTGATCACCCATGATGATGCGCTGAGCTATCTGGGCAATGGCACCGATGTGCCGATTTTCACCGCCACCCGATCTTCGGTGCGTGACGCCGGCCACATAGCCGGCACCATGCTGCTGGAACAAATCAACGATCCTGACGGCCCGCCGCGCCACACCATGCTGGAGGCCGAACTGATGATCGGCAGTTCCACCGGCCCGGCACCCGTATCATGAGCTGGAGCCGCGGCGATTTTCCCGACGGGTTTATGTTTGGCGCGGCCACCTCATCCTATCAGATCGAAGGCCATGGCATGGGCGGCGCAGGCGCGACCCATTGGGACAGTTTCGCCGCCACCCCCGGCAATGTGGTGCGCGCAGAAAACGGCGCGCGGGCCTGCGATCATTATAACCGCTGGCCCGAAGATCTGGACCTCTGCGCCGCTTTGGGCGTTGATATTTATCGCTTCTCCACCTCCTGGGCGCGGGTCCTGCCCGAGGGCCGCGGCACGCCAAACCAGGCCGGGCTGGATTTCTACGACCGGCTGGTCGATGGCATGCTGGAACGTGGGCTAAAGCCTGCCGCCACGCTTTATCATTGGGAATTGCCGCAGCCGCTGGCCGATTTGGGCGGCTGGCAAAACCGCGATATCGCCGGCTGGTTTGCCGAATTCACCGCGATCATCATGGGCCGGATCGGCGACAGGCTCTGGTCTGTGGCCCCGATCAATGAACCCTGGTGCGTCAGCTGGCTTGGCCATTTCGAGGGCCAGCACGCGCCCGGCCTGCGTGACATCCGCGCCACTGCACGCGCCATGCATCACGTTTTGCTGGCCCATGGCCGCGCCATCGCGGTCATGCGCGCCCTGGG
>NZ_JBTUJH010000112.1:0-10721 GCF_058343375.1 Alterinioella sp. | reverse complement strand
CGCATTGCCCAATCGTGCAGATGCCTTATCCATGCCCTTGACCAAAGTGACAGGATTTTGAGACCATGAGCGATATTTACCAGCCCCCCACCGTCTGGACCTGGGAGCGGGCAAGCGGTGGAAAATTTGCCTCGACCAACCGACCCGTTGCCGGGCCGACGCATGACAAGGCTCTGCCGGTCGGTGCACACCCCTATCAGCTCTATTCGCTGGCGACGCCCAATGGGGTCAAGGTCACGGTGCTGTTCGAGGAATTGCTGGCGGCTGGTCATGAGGGGGCGCAATATGATGCCTGGCTGATCGATATCGGCGAGGGTGACCAGTTCGGGTCGGGCTTTGTCGAGGTGAACCCGAACTCCAAGATCCCCGCCATGATGGACCGGTCGGGCGACAAGCCCGTTCGGATCTTCGAATCGGGCGCGATGATGCTGCATCTGGCGGAAAAATTCGAAGCCTTCGTGACCGCGCCCGAGGATCGGCCGGAAATGTTGTCATGGCTGTTCTGGCAAATGGGATCGGCCCCGTATCTGGGCGGTGGCTTTGGCCATTTCTACGCCTATGCGCCCGAAAAATGGCAATATCCGATCGACCGCTACGCGATGGAGACCAAGCGCCAGCTGGATGTTTTGAACCGGCACCTGGCGGATCATGACTGGATAGCGGGCGATACCTACACGATTGCCGATATGGCGATCTGGGCCTGGTATGGGCAGTTGGTTCTGGGGCGGCTCTATGGCGCGGCCGAGTTTCTGGATGTGACCAGCTACAGCCATGTTGTGGATTGGGCCAAACGCATCGACGCACGGCCCGCGGTGCAGCGTGGCCGGATGGTCAACCGGGCCTCTGGCGATCCGGCAATGCAATTGCATGAGCGCCATGATGCCAGCGATTTCGACACCCGAACCCAGGACAAGATCGGCAAGCAGGAGTGAGGGCAGAGGTGCAAAGCCCCGTCGGCACGCTGACCCTGTCGGCAGCGGATGGGGCGATCACCGCCGTTGACTGGGGCCGCTTGGATGCCAGCGATGCAGCGCTCGTGTTTGATCAGGCCAGCGCCGAGCTTGCCGCCTATTTCGCCGGTGATCTGACGGAATTTTCCGTGCCGCTCGCGCCCGGCGGCAGCGCGTTTCAGCAGGAATTCTACAGCGCGCTATGTGCCATTCCTTACGGCGAGACGCGCAGCTATGGCGATCTGGCGGCGGATCTTGGCGTCAGCGCACAGGCCATCGGGCAGGCCTGCGGGGCCAATCCGATCCCGATCTTCATTCCCTGCCACCGGGTTCTGGGGGCAGGTGGGCTTGGTGGCTATTCCGGTGCGGGCGGGGTGGAAACCAAGGTGGCGCTGCTGCGGCTGGAAGGGGCGGCGTCGCTGCTGATCTGAAGCTGTCGGAGCCGAAGGAAAAATCTTCTGGAAGATTTTTCGGCGAAAAAATTCTTCTTTCAAGAATTTTCTGCGACGGGCCAGCGGATAGTCGCGTCGGCTGCATGCAGTTCACCCCGGGCCCGGTCAAAGCGCAGATAGGCCAGCGCGCGGTCACCTGACTGGGTGAACAGCCTGCCTGCCGGTTTGTCCCCTGCAAGGATCGGTGCCCCCACAGGTGCCGCCCCCTCCAGCGCCACCTGCGCCAGCCCCTTGCGCAGCTCGGTCTTGTGCTTCATGCGCGCCGTCACTTCCTGGCCCACATAGCAGCCCTTGCGGTGATCGACGCCGGCCAGCCGCTCAAAACCCATCTCAAGGATATAGCTTTCATCGGGAATGAGCTCGATCCCGGTTTCGGGGATGATGTGGGCGACGCGCAGGGCGTCCCAGTCGGTTATCGGCGCGTCGGCCGCCACGCCATAGGCCCGCCAGCCAAGGGCAGGGTGGCGCGGGTCGGAAAAGCTGCCCTCGGGCGGGGCCCCAAGCCCGCGCGCAACCGGCATTTCCGCATCCGCGATCTGCACATCGGCGCGCAGCTTATACATGCTCAGCCGGGCCATCAGACCCGCGGCCAGATCGGATTTTACATCCAGCAGGATGTCATCGCCCCGGTCGAGAAGGAAGAAATCAGCCAGATATTTGCCCTGCGGCGACAAAAGCGCGGAATAGACCAAGGTGCCGATCCGTGCGTCATGGGTCACAAGCCCCTGCAGGAAATGGGCACGATCGGCCCCGGTCAGGCGCAAAACGGTGCGGTCGGGGGCGGCTTCAGCGGTCATGTCCGGGTGGCTCCTGTGGGTGGATGCAAAACATATACTCGGCTGCGCGCCAGACAACCAGAGCGCGCCCTCCAGTCAGTGCGATTGACCCTGACCTCGGGCCACGCTACCGATTGCGCCGCAGCACAAATGGGAACATGCCATGAGCCTTGCAAACGGTCGCCACTACCTTGCCATTCCCGGCCCCTCGGTCATGCCGGACCGGGTCTTGCAGGCCATGCACCGGCCCGCGCCAAATATCTATACCGGGCCGCTGATCGAGATGACGCATGGCATTGTGCGTGATCTGAAGGAAGTGGCGCGCACGGCCCATGATGTGGCGATCTACATCGCCAACGGCCATGGTGCCTGGGAAGCCGCGCTGAGCAACACGATGTCGCGCGGTGACACGGTTCTGGTTCTGGGCACTGGCCGGTTTTGCATTGCCTGGGGTGAGCTGGCGCGGAGTCTGGGCCTTGAGACGCAGGTGATTGATTTCGGCTATCGCGGCCATGTCGATCTTACCCGTGTCACTGAGGCGCTGCGCGCCGATACCGGTCACAAGATCAAGGGCGTGCTGGCGGTTCAGGTTGATACCGCGAGTTCCGTCAGGAATGACATTTCCGGGCTGCGCCGCGTGCTGGATGCGGCGGAGCATCCGGCGCTTTTGTTCTCGGACAATATCGCAAGCCTGGCGGTGGACGTGTTTCACATGGATGATTGGGGCGTCGATGTAATGGTGGCGGCGTGCCAGAAGGGGCTGATGGTGCCGCCGGGAATGAGTTTCGTGTTTTTCTCGCCGCGTGCGGATGCGGCGCGCGACAGGGCGGATTGCGTGACGCCTTATTGGGATTGGCGGCCGCGGGCTGCGCCGCAGGCCTATTATCAGCATTTCTGCGGCACCGCGCCGACGCATCATCTGTATGGGCTGCGGGTGTCGCTGGACATGATCCTGAAAGAGGAGGGGTTGGACGCTGTCTGGCATCGCCACAGCGTATTGGCGCGCGCCATCTGGGCAGCGGTCGAGGCCTGGGGGCAGGGCACGGAGATTGCGCTCAATATCACCGATCCGGCACACCGGTCGCATGCCGTGACCACGGTTCGGATCGGCGGTGTGCATGGTACCCGGTTGCGCCATTGGGTGGAACGTGAGGCGGGGCTGACCCTTGGCATTTCCCTGGGGGCACCGGTGGAAGAGGAAAACGCCATCTTCCGGATCGGCCATATGGGCCATGTCAACGCCCAGATGATCATGGCTGTTCTGGGCAGCCTTCAGGCCGGGATGATCGCATTGAAACTGCCACATGGGGCGGGCGGGCTGGAGGCTGCGGCGGCGGTTCTGGCGGCGGGCTAGAGCGCGTCGCGCCAAATTGAATTCACCGGCCGACCCGAACGCATTCGATTGCGCGAACGCTGCCTCGGTCCGGGTGATGAATGCTCGAATCCGATCAGGCGCGACGCGCTATAGGTGAGTGGCATTGAGCGGGATCGCCGCCTTCGGCGGCGACCGGGGCCGCCCCTTGCGGGGCGGCGGGCGAGAGTTTTCGGGTGGCGTGTTTCGGCGGCCATCCCGACCAAATGATGCAATGTCGGCTCGGATTGGGCCAGTGTCGGATCTGGGCGGTGGTGCGGGATTTGGATATTTGAAGCGCAAAGAAGGCGAGGGACGCGCGTTTGCGGGTGCTATCTGCCGGCCTCTTTCAGGGCTTTGGGCAGGGCTTCGGCGAAGGCGATCAGATCAGCCTTTTGTCCGCAGGAAACCCGGATGCAGCGGTCCTGCGGGGCGGTGAAGGGCATGCGCACGAAAATTCCAAGCTCGATGAGAGCGGCCAGCACTGCGCGCGCGAAATTGCCATCCTGGCCGCAGTCGATGGTGACGAAATTGGTGGCTGACGGCAGCGGGATGAGGTCGTTTTCGTGGGCTATTCGGGTTATTTCGGCGCGGGCGGCGGCGATTTGGTCGATGGTTGCGGCCAGATAATCCTGATCTCTCAGCGCCGCGCGGGCGGCGGCTTGCACAACCCGGCCCATGCCGAAATGATTGCGGATCTTGTTGAACCCGGTGATGAGGTCGGCGTGCCCGATGGCATAGCCCACCCGCATCCCGGCCATCCCATAGGCCTTGGAAAATGTGCGCATGCGGATGACTTGGGGCCGGGATGGGTCGAGCGGCGGGATGGCGTCAGGGGGGGCTGTGTCCGAATAGGCCTCATCGAGCACCAGAAGGCAGCCAGAAGGCACCGCGGCGATCATCGCCTGCACGGTCGCGCCATCATGCCAACTGCCCATCGGGTTGTCGGGATTGGCGAGATAGATCAGCTTGGCCTGCGTCTTGGCAGCCATTGCGATCAGCGCCTGCGTGTCCTCGTGATCGCCGCGATAGGGCACTTTGTGCAACACGCCGCCAAAGCCCGCGACATGGTAGTTGAAGGTTGGGTAAGCGCCGTCCGAGGTCACCACCGCGTCGCCCTGACCCACCAGCATCCGCACTAGATAGCCCAGAAGCCCGTCGATGCCTTCGCCGACCATGATGTTGTCCATGGCAATGCCGTGATGGGCGGCCAGTGCTGTGCGCAGGTCATGCGCTTCGGGATCACCATACATCCAGGCGTCTTTGGCGGCCTCTGCCATTGCCGCGATGGCGCGGGGCGAGGGGCCAAAGACGCTCTCATTCGCGCCGAGGCGGGCGGTAAAGGCGGCCCCGCGGGCGCGTTCCTGGGTTTCGGGGCCGACAAACGGGACGGCGGCGGGCAGGCTGGCGACAAGCGGGGTGTAGTTTGGATCAGACATGGGCTGAATGAATGCGCGGAACCCAAGACTAGCGCAAGGAATTTGTAATTGGTGCGCGGGTCGCATGCGTGAGATCCGTTCGCAATCCTCGGAGGGGCTCCATGCCCACCCTTTCCCATCGGGGATTTATCGCCCTGACCGCCGCCGCAGGCGTGGCCCGGATCAGCGTCGGCGGCTCCTTTGCGCGGGCCGCTTTGGGTGCGCTCAAACGCGCGGCGCAGGAGGTGATGCAGGACGGCACCTTCACCTATGCCAAAGACGCGATGCCGGGCCGGGAGCTTGCCTTGATGATGGGGCAGGAAAAGCGCCCGGCGCCGGGGTCAACCGACCTCGGCTAACCGCGCCAGCGCGGCCTTGATCTTGCCCTCTTCCTCTTCGCGGGCATCCAGATTGGCCTGGGTTTCCGCCACCACTTCGGGCGGTGCGCTGGCGGCGAATTTGGGGTTGTTCAGGCGCCCGCGCAACCCGCCCAGTTCCTTGGCCAGCTTGCCTAGGACCTTTTCCAGCCGGGCTTTTTCCGCATCCACGTCGATCAGATCGGCAATCGGCAGGCCAAAAACACCGCCCGCGACCGCAATGGTCGCAGCCCCTTTGGGCAGCGTGTCGGTCTTTTCGACGCCAACCACGCGGGCGATGCGCAAAATCATGGCCTCGTTGCGGTCCCACGCCGCCTGCCCGCGTTCATCCAGTTCGGCCTGCAACAGCGGCACTTTCAGGCCCGCAGGCACGCCCATCTGGGACCGGACAGAGCGGATTTCGTCGATCAGGGAAATCACCCAGTTCATCTCACGATCGGCCGCCGCATTCACCAGTTCTAGCCCATATTCAGGCCAATCCGTATGCACCAACAGCTTCGGGCGCTCGGCAATCTCGCCCCAGAGTTCTTCTGTAATAAACGGCATCACCGGGTGCAGCAGGATCAGGCATTGGTCGATCACCCAGGCCATCGTGGCGCGGGTTTCTGCAATAACCACTTCGTCGCCGGAGAAAAACAGCGGCTTGGCAAATTCCAGATACCAGTCGCAGACCTTGCCCCATGTGGTGGCGTAGAGCATGTTCGCGGCGTCGTTGAACCGGTAGGCATTCAGCGCCTCGTCATGGGCCACACGGGCGCGGGCAATCTCGCCGACGATCCAGGCGTTGACGGTCTGGGTGACGGCTGCGGGGTCAAAACCAGGGACAGGTTTGCAGTCGTTCATCTCGGCAAAGCGCGCCGCATTCCACAGCTTGGTGCCGAAATTGCGATAGCCCTTGATCTTGTCGACGCTCAGCTTCAGCACGCCACCGGGGGCGGCCATCGAGGCATTGGCAAAGCGCAGGGCGTCGGCACCGAATTCATCCACAATCTCCAGCGGGTCAATCACATTGCCGGTGGTTTTCGACATCTTCTTGCCCTTCTCGTCGCGGACAAGCTGATGCAGATAGACAGTGTGGAACGGGTTCTGGCCGACCACCGCCTGCTGCATCATCATCATCCGGGCGACCCAGAAGAACAGGATATCCTGGCCGGTGATCAGCACATCGGTGGGGAAGTATTTTTTGGTGCTGTCATCCCAATTGGGCCAGCCAAGCGTGCCGATGGGCCAGAGGCCGGAGGAAAACCAAGTGTCGAGGACATCGGGGTCGCGCCAGACGGGGTAGAGCAGATGGGTCGGGTCCTCATCGCTCATCTCGTAATCGGCGAGGCTCTTGGCCAGCAGTTCCACGGCTTCGTTGCGGTCGGCCACTTCGATGATCCGGGCATGGTTCAGCGGCACAGGCAGTGCGGCAAGCGCATCCTTGAACTTCTCGGTCACATCCTCCAGCGCCGCGCCGCATTCGGCATGTTCCCCGGCATGGACCATGTGATCCGTGGTCAACAAGCGGCCAAGTTCGACAATATCCAATGCGCCATCGTTTTCATCGTCTTTATAGTCGGGCGCGGATAGGTCGAGCCCATACCAGACCGGCACCTGATGGCCCCACCAGAGCTGGCGCGAGATGCACCAGGGCTCGATGTTTTCCAGCCAGTGGAAAAACACCTTTTCGCCGCTCTCGGGGATGATTTTCACCTCGCCAGACCGGACAGCATCCAAGGCGGGACCGACGATCTTGGCGGTATCGACGAACCATTGATCGGTCAGCATCGGCTCGATCACCACTTTGGAGCGGTCGCCAAAGGGCTGCATGATCTTTTTGGATTCCACGTAAGGAACGGTTTCGGTAATCTCCTCTCCCGTTTCCTTGTCTTTGCGCGTCACCTGATGGGTAACGGACAGGCCTTCGGCATTGATCTGTTCAACCACCAATTTGCGCGCCTCGAACCGGTCCAGCCCGCGCAGATCATCGGGGATCAGGTTGAGCGTATCAACCTCGGCCCCGGTCCAGTTCGCACCATTCGCAATCTCCTGCGCCCGGGTCGCGGCCTCGGCATATGGCGCGCCATCGGATCGCATGTGGCCGCGCGTATCCATCAGGCGATACATCGGGATATTGCTGCGCTTGGCGACCTCATAATCGTTGAAATCATGCGCGCCGGTGATTTTCACTGCACCTGATCCGAAATCCTTATCCGGGTATTCATCGGTGATGATCGGAATCAGGCGGCGATGTTCCTTTGGCCCCACCGGAATTTCGCAGAGCGTGCCGACAAGAGAGGCATAGCGTTCATCGGTCGGGTGCACCGCAACCGCGCCATCGCCCAACATGGTCTCGGGCCGGGTGGTGGCGATGGAGATGTAATCGCGCATCTCGCGCAGGGTGACAGTGCCGTCGGCATCCTTTTCGACATATTCATAGCTGGCCCCGCCCGCCAGCGGGTATTTGAAATGCCACATATGGCCGTCAACCTCGGTGTTCTCGACCTCAAGATCCGAGATTGCGGTTTCAAAATGCGGATCCCAGTTTACCAGCCGCTTGCCGCGATAGATCATGCCCTTGTCATACATATCGACAAAAACCTTGATCACGGCATCATGGAAATTGGCGGAGTTCTCATGACCCCTGCGCTGATCACCCGGCGCGCCCGCCATGGTGAAGGCGTTGCGGTCCCAATCGAGTGAACAGCCAAGGCGCTGCAACTGTTGGACAATCGTGCCGCCATATTTGCCCTTCCATTCCCAGACCTTTTCCAGAAATTTCTCGCGCCCCAATTCGCGCCGGCCCGGCAGGCCCTCGGCCGCCAGCATCTTTTCCACCTGCAATTGCGTGGCGATGCCGGCATGGTCCTGACCGGGCTGCCACAGCGTGTCAAAGCCGCGCATCCGGTGCCAGCGCACCAGAATATCCTGCAACGTGTTGTTGAAGGCATGGCCCACATGCAGCGCGCCGGTCACGTTTGGCGGCGGGATCATGATGGTAAAGGTTTCCTCGCGCGACGCATTCGCGCCCGCCGCAAAGGCCTTGGCCGCATCCCATTTTGCCGTGATCCGCTTTTCGGCCTCGGCCGCATCAAAGCTCTTTTCCATCGCCCGCATGTCCCGTTCTTCAAGTTCAGCGTGGCTTAACGGACCTGCGCCGAAAGGCCAAGGCTGACGGTGGCACGAATTCACCTGATTGCGGACCACTGGACAGGCGCGGTGTGCTTGATACCTATGGGGCAAAGCAAAGCCACGAGAGGCAGGGATGCAGAAATTCGGAACCAGCCAGCCGGTTACGCGGGCGGAAGATGGGTGCCTTTTGCGCGGCCAGGGCCGCTTTGTCGATGATATCGCGCCGCAGGGGGATCTGGTGGCGCATGTCTTTCGCAGCCCCGTGGCGCATGGCGTGATTGATAGGCTGGATGTGGCTGGCGCGCGCGCGGCCCCGGGGGTGCATCTGGTGCTGACGGCAGATGATATCGCCGCGCAGGGGCTAGAAAACGCGCTGGCGGCGACGATCATCGACAATGCGGATGGCAGCAAGGCCGCCGCCCCGCGACGCCCCATATTGGCCGAAGGCCGGGTGCGGTTCGTGGGTGAGGCGCTGGCGCTGATCGTGGCGGAGAGCATGGCCCAGGCCCGCGATGCGGCGGAACGGATCGTTTTTGATTTCACGCAATTGCCGGCCCATATGCAGGTCGCAACCGGAGGGCCGCAGATCCATGGTGAGGCCCCGGAAAATCAGGCGTTTGACTGGGGCATGGGCGACGCCAAGGCGACGGATGCCGCGCTGGCGGGATCGGCCCATGTCATCAAGCTGACGGTGAATGACAACCGCATCATGGCCGCCAGCCTTGAGCCACGCGGTATCCGGGCCGAAATGCGTGAGGGCCGCCTGCATCTATGCGAAAACGGGCAGGGCGTGTGGGGCAAAAAGGCCGATCTGGTCGGCTGGTTGGGCGTAAGTGACGATGCCGTGCAGGTCACCACCCCGGATGTCGGCGGGGCCTTTGGTATGAAGGCGATGCGCTATCCCGAACATTTCCTGCTGGCACTGGCGGCACGGATGCAGCCGCGCCCGGTGCGCTGGATGTCGGACCGCAGCGAGGCCATGGTCTCGGATAATGCCGGGCGCGACCTGATCTGCACGGCGGAACTGGGCTTTGACGCCAGCCACAGGTTGACCGGCTACCGGGTGCGCTCGGTTGCCAATATGGGGGCCTATAATTCGGGCTTTGCGCAGGCCATCCAGACAAAGCTTTTTTCGCGGGTGATGCCGGGGGTCTATGATCTGCCGACGGGCTATATGCAATGCACCGGAGTCTATACCAACACCACGCAGGTCGATGCCTATCGCGGGGCCGGGCGGCCCGAAGCGATCTATGTGCTGGAACGCGCCATGGATCACGCTGCGCGGGTGCTGGATGTTGATCCGCTGGAATTGCGGCGGAAGAATTTCATCCGGCCCGATCAGATGCCCTACAAGACGCTGATGGGCGAGACCTATGACAGCGGCGATTTCGCAGCGGTGCTGGAGCGCGCCGCGATCGAGGCCGATCTGAAGGGTCTGCCGCAGCGTCAGCGCCGGGCGGCGGCGCGCGGCAAGCGGCGCGGGATTGGCATTTGCTCCTATATCGAAAGCATTCTGGGCGCGCCGCGTGAAACTGCCAAACTCACCCTGACCGGCACCGGTGCGCGGGTTTTTGTCGGCACCCAGTCGGGCGGTCAGGGGCATGAGACCGTGTATAAACAACTGCTGCACGATCAGACCGGGCTGCCGCTCGACCGGATTGAGGTGGTGCAGGGCGACAGTGACCTGATCGCTTCAGGCGGCGGCACCGGCGGGTCGCGGTCGGTGACCGTGCAGGGCTCGGCCATTCATGCGACCGGGAAGGCGCTGATTGCGGGGCTGCTGCCCTTTGTCGAGGGCCTGCTTGGGGCCAGTGTCAGGTTCGACATCGACGAGGGCGTATTTCGCGCGCCGGGGTCGAACATTGTGATTTCGCTGTTTGAGGTGGCCGACAAGGCTGCGGCGGCGGGGCAATCGGCGCTGCTGGAGGTTGAGCAAACCATCACCCTGCCGGGGCGCTCCTTTCCCAATGGCTGCCATATCGCCGAAGTGGAGCTGGACCCCGAAACCGGTGTCACAACCGTGCAACGTTACACCGTGGTCGATGATTTCGGCAATTTGATGAACCCGATGCTGGTGCAGGGGCAGATCCATGGTGGCGTGGCGCAGGGGCTTGGCCAGGCGCTGTGCGAACAGGTGGTCTATGATGATGACGGCCAGCTTCTGTCAGCAAGTTTCATGGATTACGCGATGCCGCGCGCAGGCGATCTGCCGTTCATCAGCTTTACCTCGCTGCCAACGCCGACCGAGACCAATATCCTTGGCATGAAGGGCTGTGGCGAGGC
>NZ_JBTUJH010000111.1:0-17880 GCF_058343375.1 Alterinioella sp. | reverse complement strand
TTCATCGCAGCCGTCTCCAGCACCGCCGCAAACTTGTCGCGCGATGCCCAGCCCTCAGGGCCAGCATCGGCATCGGGCAAAAGCTGACCCTTGCTGCGCGCCAGAGCCCGCCACTTGTGCAGCGTTGCCTCTGAGATCCCCTCCTCCTGCGACAAGCGCCGCACAGGCAATCCGCTTCAGCACAGCTGCCCTGCGTTCCGGTGAATATCCCAGGTCATCGCCCTATCCCGCCAACCCGAGAAATAGAGCGGCGGACAACATCCCTGACTGTGAGTGTGGTATTGCGGCTTGATGGCCTGACCCATTCCCTGAGTGACCACATGTCTTTCCTGTGACGTGTCGACCATCAAGCTGCCCCGGCAGCGGGCAGGAAGTGACTTTATAGGAGCATCACAGGGGGAGGTGGAACCGCGCCACGAGGCCCGCTATCCCGAAGGGAGATGGGCTGATATCGAGATTACGCTTACCGATGGCAGGGCGCTGAAATCGGGCGATTACAATGCCCGTGGCGGTCCCGATCAGCCCTTTTCAACAGACGACATCCGCGCCAAGTTCATGTCCTTCGCTGCCCCCGTTCTGGGCCAGCCGCGCGCCGCATCCATCCGCGATGCCTGCCTTGCGCTGGCAGCGGATGATGTGCCATTTTCCACGCTTCTTGACCTGCTGTCTGAGGCCCCATGACCCACCACCCAAACGGCATTGTCTGCCCGATTCTGACCCCGTTTGAACCGGGTGGCCGTATCGCGCGTGATCTCTGGGTTGCGCATGCGCAGCGCGTTCTGGACGCGGGCGCGCATTTCCTGTCGCCCTTTGGCACCACGGGTGAGGCTCTGTCAGTGGGCATGGCGGCGCGGATGCAGGCGCTCGACTGGTTGCTGGAGGCCGGGATCCCCGCGGATCGCCTGATGCCCGGCACCGGGCTCTGCGCGCTGGAGGACACCATCACCCTGTCTTCGCATGCCATGGCGGCGGGTTGTGCGGCCGTGATGGTGCTGCCGTCATTTTTCTACGGCGGCACCGGCGATGCCGGTCAGGCGCGATATTTCACCGAACTGGTTGCGGGTATCGGTAACAAGAATACCCGCATCATCCTTTACAACATTCCGCGAAATTCCGGCGTGCCGATCTCACCCGCTTTGGCCGCATCTCTCAACGCCGATGACCCGGATAGTTTCGTGGCCTATAAGGACAGCACCGGCGACTGGTCCAATACAAGCGCGGTGATCGACGCGGCCCCGCGCCTGTCGGTGTTTCCGGGCACCGAAGCGCTGCTGACGCGGGCCCTGGCGCAGGGCGGGGCAGGCTGCATCGCGGCCACGGTCAACCTTAACGCAGCCGCCATTCGGGCGGTTTATGACGGGGCCAGGGCGGGGCGCGACATGTCGGCAGAGGACAGCGCCATGCAGGAATTTCGCGCCACCATGCAACAGGCGGGGCTGATCGGCGCGATGAAATCCGTGCTGGCGGTCACCAGCGGCGACAAGCGCTGGCTGAATCTGCGCGCACCGCAGCTGGATGCCACGCTGGATCAGGGCCACGCGGTGCTCGATGCGCTCGGGGATCTTGGCGCACAGCTGAAAGGCGCGCCATGATCGACCCCACCATCATCCTGCGCCCCAACGAGACGGCAGAGGCGCGGGCTATCATTGCCGGCGCGTATCCCGATCTGATCCGGCATGGCACCGACAGCCGCGCCGCATTTCCCCGCCCTGTTACCGAAACCGGCCCGCCAGATCGCATATTGGAGGCCCGGCACGCCGACCGGGCCCCGGATCACTTTTCTTGCGCCTCTTGCGCAAAGAGCCGGGCATGGGTCTGGCGCAGGGCATTTTTCTGGACCTTGCCCATGGTGTTGCGCGGCAAGGCATCGGTCAGGATCACCCGTTTGGGGTGCTTGAACCGCGCCAGTTGATCGCCAAGCCCGGCCAGAATACCCGCCTCTTTCAGGCTGCGGCCCGCCTGCGGCACCACCACCGCCACCACCGCTTCACCGAAATCGGGATGCGCCACGCCGATGACGGCGCTTTCCAGCACGCCGGGCAGGGCGTCGATCACGGCCTCCACCTCTTTCGGATAGATATTGAAGCCACCCGAAATGATCATATCCCTGGCGCGGCCAATGATGTGAACATAGCCATCCGCATCGATCCGGCCCAGATCGCCGGTGATGAAAAAGCCGTCCGGGCGCAATTCTTCCGCGGTTTTTTCGGGCATGTTCCAATAGCCGGCAAAGACATTGGGGCCGCGCACCTCCAGCACGCCGATCGCGCCCGGTGCCATCTCGGCCCCGGTTTCGGGGTCGCATATCTTCAACTCGACACCCGGCAGAGGCAACCCGACCGTGCCGGCGCGCCGCTCGCCATCATAGGGGTTCGAGCTGTTCATATTGGTCTCGGTCATGCCATAGCGTTCCAGGATCGCGTGGCCGGTGGTCTTTTGCCATTGCGCATGGGTTTCGGCCAAAAGCGGTGCCGATCCGGAAATGAAAAGCCGCATATTGCGCGCCGCATAGGCCAGGCCGGGCTGTTTCAGAAGCCGGGTGTAGAAGGTCGGCACGCCCATCATCGCGGTGGCTTTCGGCATCGCATCCAGAATCGGGCCTTCGTCGAATCGGGGCAGAAAGATGCACGACCCGCCCGCCATCAAAATGGTATTGGTGGCCACGAACAGCCCGTGGGTGTGAAAGATCGGCAGCGCGTGGATCAGCACATCGCGGTCGGAAAACTGCCACAGATCGCGCAGGGTCTGGGCATTCGAGGCCAGCGCCCGATGCGTCAGCATCGCCCCCTTGGAACGGCCGGTGGTGCCGGAAGTATACAAGATCGCCGCCAGATCATTCGCCCCGCGCGGCACCGGGTCAAAACCGGGCACTTCGGCGTCGCGCGCATCCGCCAGGGTGCCGGTCTCATCGGCGGCGATGGTGTGGATCCAGCGCAGATTGCAGGCCGACGCCAGCGCGCCCAACTCCTCCAGCCGGGTCGGATCACACACCAGAAGCACCGGCGTGGCGTCGGTCAGGAAATAGCGCATCTCGGCGGCGGTATAGGCCGGGTTGAGCGGCAAGAACACCGCCCCCGTCAGCAGGCAGGCCACATAAAGCTCCAGCATCGCTTGCGTTTTCGGGGCCTGCACCGCCACCCGGTCACCGGGGGCCACACCGATGCGGCGCAAAGCCGTGGCCATCCGTTCGGCATTGGCAAAGAACTGGCCATAGCTGGTCACCCTGTCGGTCAGACCATGGATCAGAAACGGGGCCTCTTCGCGGCCCAGAGAGGCGGCGCGCAACCGGCGCGCAAGGTAATTTCTGTCATACATGGCGGGGCCTCATTCGGTGATCCTGTTTGGCTATTTGGGGGGATGGAAGCTGCGTTTTCAATGGGTCAATCCCGCCGCGGCACCGGATCAATCGGCCCCAACGGCCCGCCCATGGCCTGTTCAACCACGCGCGCCGCCTGCAACAGCCGGGCCTCGCCGCGATGGTGCCCGATCAATTGCAGCCCGACCGGCACGCCCTGGGCCGACACCCCCACAGGGACCGAGACGGAAGGCAGGCCGGTGGTTGCCGACAGGAAGGAAAATTTCAGCCAGTCAATGTAATCGGTCAGCGGCTTGCCCGCGATTTCGGTCGGAAATTCCTCCTCGACCGGGCCGGGCATCAGACCGGTGACCGGGCAGGCCAGCACATCGAAATCACCCAGAAACGCAACCATCCGGTCGAAAATGTCGGATTTCGCGCGCTGCGCGGTCATGATGTCCGAAAGGGTCAGATCGCGGCCCTGCCGGATATTCTGGCGCAGGGTTGCCTTGAACCGGCTTTGGACGGCATCGGGGGCCTGCCCCGGCCCGCTGGCCCAGAGCAGCGCCCGCGCGGTGCGATAGGCGTGGTCCAGACCCGCCATATCCGGGCAATCCTCACTCACCATCGCGCCCGCGGCTTCGACCGCGCCAAGTGCGCGGCGCAAATGCGCCTCGATCTGCGGCGAACAGGGCGCAAAACCGCCCAGATCGGGGGAAAAGGCGATGCGGATATGCGGCTCGGCCTGCAACACGGCCTGCTGATAGGGGCGACCCGGTGGCGGAAAGGAAATTGCCCAACGCGGGTCGAACCCCGCCATGGCATCCAGAAACAACGCGCAATCGCGCACCGAACGCGCCATCGGGCCCTGCACCGCCTCAAGATGAAACCCGTTGCCCTGCGGCCCGGGCCCGGCAATCCCGGGCGACGGGCGCAACCCCACGACCCCGCAAAATGCGGCCGGCGTGCGCAGTGACCCTGCCAGATCCGATCCGTGGCTCAGCCAGAGCTCGCCCGTCGCCAGCGATACCGCCGCCCCGCCAGATGATCCGCCCGCATTGAGCGCCGTGTTCCACGGGTTGCGGGTTGCGCCAAAGACCGCGTTGAACGTATTGGCACCGGCCCCCATCTCGGGCGTGTTGGTCTTGCCGATAACGACGCCGCCACGCGCTTCCAGCCGCGCCACCAGAGGGTGGCTTTGCTCGGGCACGAAATCAGCCAGACCCGGCGTGCCCCAGGTCGTGCGCACGCCCGCCACCGGGGTCAGATCCTTGATGCCGATGGGCAGGCCCGCCAGCCATCCGGGGTGATCGGCCCGGGCCTCATCAAGCACCGCCGCGCGCGCCCGCGCGGCGCAAACCGTCGGCATGGCATTCACCGCCGGTTCAACCGCCGCGATGCGGCTCAGGGCGGCCTCCAGCACCTCGGCGCGGCTGACAGCGCCTGATTTCAGCAGGTCGACAACCTCATGCGCGGGCAGGCCGCACAGCGCCGGGCCGGTGAAGGGCGGAATCTGGCTCATGTCGCGTGCCTTTCGATTTGGCCACCTGGATGGCCGGGACCTGAAGCATAGAAAACCACCCCGATGACCTCTAGGCAAGCGCCCGCGCCCGGCCCATACTTGCCCCATGACGGCAGCGCGCCCCAGATACCGGCCAATGCGGCCTGCCATGCGCAACCTTGCGCTGCTGGTGCTCTTGGCAATCGGTCTCAGCTTTGCCGCCCTGCCCCGGATTGAACGGTATTTCATTACCCAGACCGGTGCCCGCGAGGAGGCCACCCTGCGCCTTGCCACCGCCAGCCTGCGCGGCGCGCTGAGCCGGACCGAAGCCTTGCCCTCCCTGTTGGCCGAACGCCCGATCCTGGCGGAAATCCTGCGCGACCCGGATAATCAGGGCCTGCTGCCCTTTGCCAATGAGCAGCTGCGCCAAACCGCATTGAGCCTGGACCTGGCCGATATTTTTGTCATGGATCTTGACGGCACGACCATTGCCGCCAGCAATTACCGGCGCGAGACCTCCTTTGTCGGGCGCAATTTCGCGTTCCGGCCCTATTTCAACGATGCGCTCAGCCAGGGCCGCGGCCGGTTCCACGGGCTTGGCATCACATCGGGACAGCGTGGATATTTCTTTTCCGCGCCGATTATCGACAACACCGAGGTTCTGGGCGTGGTCGTGGTCAAGATCCTGCTCGACACTTTCGAACAGACCTGGCGCGACGGCGACAACACCATCCTCGTGACCGACCCGAGCAATGTGATTTTCCTGTCCGATCGCGCGGATTGGATCTTCAACACGCTCGGCCCCGTCCCCGAACTGGCGATCGAGGCCATCAGCGCCACCCGCCAATACCCGCTGGACCGCCTGCGCCCGCTGAACGCCAGCCGCGAAAGCCTTGGCCCGGCAACCGAGATCCTGCGCGTCGAAGGCGATGACGGCACCGAAGAATTCGTGACCAATATCGGATTGATCGCGGCGGCGGGCTGGCGGGTCTGGGTGCTGACACCAACAATCAGCGCCGTTCTGCAGGCCCGCCAGATGCTGGCTCTGATGATCCTGGTCGCCTTGTTCGCGGGTCTTGCCGGGGCGCTCTATCTGCAACGCAGGGCGCGGCTTTTCGAGCGTTTGACACAACAGCGGCTCTATCAGGAAATGCTGGAGGCGCGGGTCGCCGAACGCACCGCTGATCTGCATGACGCCAACACCCAGCTGACCCAGGAGGTCGAGGACCGCCGCGCCACCGAAGCGCGCCTGCGCCGCACCCAGAGTGAGCTGGTTCAGGCCGGCAAACTGGCCGCCCTGGGCCAGATGTCGGCCGGGCTGAGCCATGAATTCAACCAACCGCTGGCCGCCGTGAAAGCCTATGCCGAAAACGCGGTGACATATCTGGATCGCGGCCGGCCCGATGAGGCGCGCAAGAATGTCGGGCTGATCTCGCAATTGGCCGACCGCATGGCCGCGATCTCGAAACATCTGCGCAATTTCGCCCGTCGCCCGCAGGAAAAGATCGGCCCGATCCCGCTGGTATCAGTGCTGGACGATGCGCTGGCGCTGATGGGCGGGCGAATCTCGGCAGCCGGTGCCGAGATCATCTTTGCCCGCCCCAAAGCCGAGATCATGGTGATGGGCGGTCAGGTGCGGCTGCAACAGGTGCTGGTGAACCTGCTGTCGAATGCGCTGGACGCGATGGAAGATACCGACCATCCGCGCATCGAAATCGACATCGTCGCAGACGGCCCACGCTGGCAGCTGCGCCTGCGCGATCACGGCAGCGGGCTGTCGCTTTCCGCGCAAGAGCAGCTTTTCGATCCGTTCTTCACCACCAAGAGCCCCGGCAAGGGCCTGGGGCTGGGGCTGTCGATTTCCTACAATATCGTGCGCGATTTCGGCGGCACGCTGGCAGCCCATAACCATTCCGGCGGCGGCGCGGTCTTTGTGGTCGATCTGGCGGGGATAGCTGTATCAGATGAGGTGGCCGCCGAATGACCGAAGAAACCATTCTGTTTGTCGATGATGAAGACCACCTGCGCCTGGCCGCCGCGCAAAGCCTCGAACTGGAGGAACTGAACGTCTCCTGCTTTGCCGATGGTGCCGCGGCGCTGGCGCATGTGGCGCGCGATTTCGCGGGTGTGCTGGTCACCGATATCCGCATGCCGGAGATGGACGGCCTGACATTGATGGCGCGCGCATTGGAGATTGACCCCGAGATCCCGGTCATTCTGGTCACCGGCCATGGCGATATCGATCTGGCGGTGCAATCGATGCGCGACGGGGCCTATGATTTCGTCGAAAAACCCTATGCCCCGGCGCGCCTTGTCACCACCGTGCAGCGGGCGCTGGAAAAACGCCGCCTGACACTGGAAAACCGCGCCTTGCGCAGCCAGGTCGGCGGGCGCGACGCGATCGAGGCCCGGCTGACCGGGCGATCGGAAGGAATGGTCCGCCTGCGCAGCCAGATCCGCGCCATTGCCGCCACCGAGGCCGATGTGCTGATCGAAGGGGCCACCGGCACCGGCAAGGAGGTCGCGGCCCGCGCGCTGCACCGCGCATCGCCGCGCGCCGGCAAGCCCTTCGTGCATATAAATTGCGCCGCCCTGCCCGCCGCCCTGATCGAAAGCGAGCTGTTCGGCCACGAGGCCGGGGCCTTTGCCGGGGCCACCCGGCCGCGCTATGGCCGGTTCGAACATGCCCGCGGCGGCACGGTATTCCTTGATGAAATCGAAAGCATGTCGCAACCGGTGCAGGCCAAGCTGCTGCATGCCATCCAGAACCGCGTGATCACCCGGCTTGGATCGAACGACCCGGTGGTGCTGGATGTGCGGTTCATCGCCGCCAGCAAGCAGAATCTGAAAGTCGCCGCCGAGGCGGGCGATTTCCGGGCTGATCTGCTCTATCGGCTGAATGTCGTCACCATCCGCATGCCGGACCTGTCCGAGCGGCGCGAAGATGTGCCGCGCCTGTTCGTGCATTTGGTGAGTGAGGCCGCCGCCCGTTACAAACGCCCGCCCCGCGACATTCCGGGGGCGGTGCTGAACGCGGTTGCGGCCCGGCCCTGGCCCGGCAATGTCCGCGAATTGCGCAATGCGGCGGACCGCTTCGCGCTTGGGCTGGATCTCGATATCGGCCCGCCGGACGCGGCCAAGGGCGACGGTCTGGCCGATCGCATCGCCGCGCATGAAAAATCGCTGATTGCCGCCAGCCTGACAGCCCATGGCGGTCGCCTGAAAGAGACCTATGAGGCGCTCGGCCTGTCGCGCAAGGCGCTGTATGAAAAGATGCAGAAACACGGGCTGACGCGCGAGGCGTTCAGCGGCGACGCGTAGATATTCGGCGCGCCTCCCTGGCCCCTGGCTGGCGTTGTGCCCCATGATGCTGTCATCACGCCGGGCCGCCGCGCCGACCCGGCCACGCGCCTGTGTCGAAACGGGAACATGTTCCGCACCGCTTTGTCCCCGTTTCGACCCATGGCGCGGTTTTTCTGACCGCGCCGCGGGTATTTTCCGCCCGCAGCGGTTGAACCCTGCCATGCCAGTCCGGCTTAGTCTGCCGGCAAGGGGCGGCATCTGCAAGCACGCCCTGGCTGGAATGGAGGTTCCGGTCCAACGGGAGCCAGCGGGGAGCTGGCACAATCTGGAGGAAAACCCGATATGACATTCACCAAAATGACCGCGCTGGTCATGACCACCGCGCTGACAACCACCGCCGTCTTCGCCGACAGCAATATGATGGACATGATGGACCGCAGCGATTGGCCCGAAAGCTTTACCGTGGGCACCGCGTCGCAGGGCGGCACCTATTTCGCCTATGGGTCTGGCTGGGCCAACCTTGTGGCCGAAGAGCTGGGCCTGACCGGCGGCGGCGAAGTCACCGGTGGCCCGATGCAGAACATGGCACTGGTTCACACCGGCGAAGCCCAGTTCGGCATGACCACGATGGGCCCGGCGGCAGAATCGCTGGCCGGCACCAACCCCATCGCGCCCGGCCTGCAAATGACCAATGCCTGCGCCATGTTCCCGATGTATCAGACCCCGTTCAGCGTGACCGCGCTGTCCTCGTCGGGCATCAATTCGGTTGCCGATATCCCGGATGGTGCGCGCATCGGCTTTGGCCCCGCAGGATCGACCTCGGACACCTATTTTCCGCGCATGATGGAAGAGCTTGGCGTCAATTTCGATCGCCGCAATGGTGGCTGGTCCGACCTTGGCAGCCAATTGCAGGACGGCCTGCTTGACGTCATCGCCTTTGCCGCCGGTGTGCCTGTGCCTGCTGTCAGCCAGTTGGAAGTGCAAACGGACGTGAACATCATCGAGTTCACTGAAGAAGAGCAGGCCCAGATCATGGCGGCGTTCCCGGTTTCGGCCTTCGACATCGCGGCCGATACCTATACGACGCTCGAAGATGACGCGCGTTCGGTCTCGATGTGGAATTTTGCCATCGCCAATTGCGATCTGCCGGCTTCCTTCGTTTATGCCGTGGTCGATGTGGTGATGTCGGATAATGAGCGGATGATGGGCATCCACCGCGCGGCCCGCTCCACCGTGCCGGAAAACTGGGACAAAAACACCGTGATGAACTGGCACCCCGGTGCCGCGCAATGGTTCATCGACAATGCCGGTGCCGATATTCCGGACGACATGATCGACATGGATATGTGATCCGGGGCCAAGCCTGACACACCATCGCCGCGCCCGGCATTCGAACGGGCGCGGCACCTGATAAATGGGGATCTGCCGGGGAAACCCCCCTGATGGCGGAGCGGAGGGGACAATGACCACCACAGCAGAAGAAGCCGATCAGGTCGTTTTGGCCGAAGGCGTTGACGACGAACCCATCGAACGCAATCGCAGGCTTTTCAACGGGGCGGCCCTGACCTTTATCGCGACGTTCGCAACATTGTATGCAGCCTTTCATATGGCCGCCCTGAACGGTGTTTCGATCAACTCCTGGACCGGGATCGATCTGCCGTTTCTGCCGCGATTCCCGATGGAGACCTGGAATTTCCGCATCGTCCACGTCTCGGGTGCCCTGGCGCTCGGGTTTCTTCTCTATGGGGCCCGGCTGTTTCCCGATGCCGAAAAGCCCGAAACACCGCGATTGTCGCTGGCAGGATATGCCCTGATGATCCCGGCCCTGCTGGCCGGCTATACGGCAATCAAATTCAGTTTCCTGGTCAATAGCGGCACCCTGCCCGAAATGGGCGGCCTGATCACATGGCCGGCCTTTCCCGGCACCGAAATCTACGGCCAGGAAGTCACCTGGTTCGGCATCCCGCTGATGATCGCCACGTTCGGGGCAATTGTGCTTGGCTGGTTCGAAAACACCCATCGGCACCGGTTTTCGACCTCGGATATCGTGCTGGCGATCTGCGGCGTCGTGGTGGCGCTTTACCTGGTGCCGATCTATTCCACCGCCGCGCGCAATTCCGTTGGCACGCCCTTCGTGCCCATCGGTGTGGCCTTTGCCGCCACCGCGGGCACCGCGCTGATCCTGGAGCTGACACGCCGGGTGGCGGGGCTGGCCCTTGTCATCATTACCGGTGTTTTTCTGATCTATACCTTCACCGCGCATCTCTTGCCCGGTATCCTTGCCGTCCAGACACCCTATAATTGGCAGCGCTTCTTCGGCTTCGTCTATACCGATGCAGGCATCCTCGGGCCGACCACGGCGGTCAGTTCGACCTATATCATCCTCTTCATCATCTTCGCGGCCTTCCTGCAGGCGTCAAAAGTCGGCGATTACTTCATCAACTTCGCCTTTGCCGCAGCCGGCCGGTCGCGTGGCGGACCCGCCAAGGTGGCAATCTTCGCCTCCGGCCTGATGGGCATGATCAACGGCACCTCGGCCGGCAATGTCGTGGCCACGGGCTCCCTGACCATCCCGTTGATGAAAAAGGTCGGCTATCACAAGAAAACCGCCGGCGCGATCGAGGCCGCGGCATCGACCGGGGGCCAGATCATGCCGCCCATCATGGGGGCCGGAGCCTTCATCATGGCCGAGATCACCGGCATCCCCTATACCGAGATCGCCATTGCCGCGATCATCCCCGCGATCCTCTATTTCACGTCAATCTATTTCATGGTCGATCTCGAGGCCGCCAAACTTGGCATGCGCGGCATGCGCGAAGATGAGCTGCCCAAAATCAGAATACTGATCCGCCAGGTCTATCTGTTCCTTCCGATCATCATTCTTATCGCGGCGCTGTTCATGGGATACTCGGTCATTCGGGCCGGCACGCTGGCAACCGTTTCGGCCGCAGTGGTCAGTTGGCTGACGCCATACCGGATGGGTCTCAGGTCAATCGTCAAGGCGTTTGAGATGGCCGGGATCATGGCGATCCAGATTATCATTGTCTGCGCCTGCGCGGGCATCATCGTCGGGGTCATCTCGCTGACCGGTGTCGGCGCGCGGTTCTCGTCGCTGCTGCTTGGCGTGGCAGAGGCAAGCCAGCTTCTGGCGCTGTTCTTTGCCATGTGTATCGCCATCCTTCTGGGCATGGGCATGCCCACCACGGCGGCCTATGCGGTTGCGGCCTCGGTCGTGGCACCGGGGCTGGTCCAGCTTGGCATCCCGCAGCTTACGGCGCATTTCTTTGTCTTCTACTTCGCCGTGGTCTCGGCGATCACGCCGCCGGTGGCGCTGGCCAGTTACGCGGCGGCGGGGATATCGGGGGCAAACCCGATGGAGACATCGGTGGCGTCCTTCAAGATCGGCATCTCGGCCTTTGTGGTGCCCTTCATGTTCTTCTACAACTCGGCCATCTTGATGGATGGCACCTGGTTCGAGATCCTGCGCGCCGGGCTGACGGCCACCTTTGGCGTGTTCCTGCTCTCCTCGGGCGTGCAGGGCTGGTTCATGGGCGGGCGTGTGGCGTGGTTCATGCGGGTGGCGATCCTCCTGGCGGCGCTGTTCATGATCGAAGGTGGATGGATTTCCGACCTGATCGGAATCGCATTGGCAGTGGGCGTCTTCTTTGTGCAGAAGCTGTTCCACCCCGCCCCCGACGCCACCTTCGATGTGCGCGGCGCGGACTAACCAGCATATTCGCCAAAGACAAGGGCCGCCCCGTAAACCGGGCGGCCCTTTTTCATTACAGCGTTTTGCGTTTTACCTGAGGCACGAGCCACACCCCGGCGGGCCGAGGCAGAGTTTGCAACGCATAACGCGTTCGGCCCGCCGGGTGAATTCGATAAAGCGCGACACGCTCAAAGCGCGCGCCCCCCCTGAAACGAAAAACGCGCCCATCAGGGGCGCGGATTTCATCCAGGGCCCCGGAAGGGCCAGGATCAATATCAGGCGGCTTCGGCCTGACTTCGGCGTTCGCTTTCCTCACGGCTCAGCGCAACCGATGTGCGCACCCCGTTGGAGACAAATGCCATCAGGCCCGAAACGACACGCTCATTGGGGTCGATCCCGGCGCAGGACAGCACTTCACGGCCATCACGCGACCGCGCCCAACGGGCGATCTGATCGGGCCCGTTGCCATATTTCTTGTCATCTGCAATGGCGTCATCCAAGGCTGCCAGAACCACCGCCGCGAACAATTTACGCGACCGTTGGCCCTGTTCAAAGTTGAATGCCGTTCCATCAACGAAATCTCTCATTCCGTCGTCCTTCTTATTGCTCTTGCATTTCCGGCGTGTCGCTCGTTAAGACCACATCCTGACTGATTCGTGTGTGCAAGTTTTGCATATGTGCTATGCGCGTGACGCATGGCAGGGTTAATATTTGCGCAAGTTCAGGTGTATTGCCACCCATCCAAGTGGCAGATATAGGTTCGGCCAGTAAATTCTCAACCTTTTGCCACGGAAATGACACATGCCCAAAATCAACGGCAATGAAATTCGTCCCGGAAATGTTCTCGAACATAATGGCGGCCTCTGGGCAGCGGTCAAAGTCGATCATGTCAAACCGGGCAAAGGCGGGGCTTTTGCACAGGTCGAGATGAAGAACCTGCGCAACGGCTCCAAGCTGAATGAACGCTTCCGGTCGGCCGACAAGGTCGAACGGGTGCGGCTGGAACAAAGGGACCAGCAATTTCTCTATGAAACCGACGGTATGCTGGTGTTCATGGATACCCAGACCTATGAGCAGATCGAACTGCCCTCGGATCTGTTGGGCGACCGCCGCCCATTCCTGCAGGACGGCATGACCATCGTGGTCGAGTTTTACGACGACGAGGCGCTGAACGCGACCGTGCCGCAGAAAGTGACCTGCAAGATCGTGCAAACCGAACCGGTGGTAAAGGGCCAGACCGCGGCCAACAGCTTCAAACCGGCGATCCTGGACAATGGCGTCAAGATCATGGTGCCGCCTTTCGTGGGCCAGGATGAATTGATCGTGGTCAATACCGAGACCATGGATTATTCCGAACGCGCCTGAGGCTTGCCGAAAATCCTTCGGGAAGGATTTTCCCCCCGGAAAAGTTTTCCCGAAAACTTTTCCGGTCCCGCATCTGCGGATCTCTTGTTCATCAAATCAGCGTCGACCACCCCAGGGAGATTGCGGCCCCGATCCGCGCCTGCGCCCGGCGCGCGGTATTCGGGTCTGGCCGGTCAGATCCGGCGTGGATAGGGAACTGCGCCGTGAAACCTGCCGGACCATGCGTGCGGAGCGCGCCGGATGGGTCTCCTCATGCGGCGGATGGCCGTGGTTGGAGCTCCAGAATCCCGGCCCGCCGCGTTTCAACCACAGCGGAATCGTCAGCACCACACCGGCCACAAACCCGCCCGCATGTGCCCAATAGGCCACGCCGCCGCCCGCCGCTTCGGCCGCAGTCCCGCTGACCAATTGCAGCCCGAACCACAGCCCCAACAGCAACCAGGCGGGAATTGTAATGACCTTGAAAAAGACGAACAGAATCAGCAGCAGATCAACCCGTGCCCGTGGAAACAGCAGCAAATAGCCGCCCATCACCCCCGCAATCGCCCCCGAGGCCCCAACCATCGGAACCGCCGAGAACGGATCGGCCAGCATCTGACCAAACGCTGCCGCCACACCACTGGCGAGATAGAAGACCAAAAAGCCGACATGGCCCATCTGATCCTCCATATTGTCGCCGAAGATCCACAAAAACAGCATGTTGCCCGCCAGGTGCAGCCAGCCGGCATGTAGAAACATCGACGTGAAGATCGTCTGCGTCTGCTCACCCTGACTGACCAGTCGTGGCACCAGCCCCCAGTCGGAATAAAATGACATCAGCAAGCGCGGCTGGTCACCGATACCGGGAAAATAGCTGAGAAAGACGGCGATATTGATGGCAATCAGCGCCCAGGTGACAAAGGGCGTGCGTTCGGAAGGGTTGTGATCGCGCAAGGGCAGCATGGGGTTCAGATTGCCGCCATGGGGCCCAAGGTCAAGGGGTGATCAATCCTCAAGCTCATCGGTGGCCAGCGCGATGCGGATCTCGCGGCGCACAAGTTTGCGGATATTGCGGGTGATGCGCTTGCCCATTTCGCCCTGCAATTCTTCGCGCACCACCTCCGATATGATCTCGCGCAGCGTCTCTTCATCGACGAAGGAAACGTCGTCATCGGGGAAGCTGAACGGAGATTCGCCCAGGTCTTCGACCGTGGCGCTGTCTTCGGCACCCGTCCGCGT
The DNA here is from genome assembly GCF_058343375.1 of Alterinioella sp. Lineage (NCBI taxonomy): Bacteria > Pseudomonadati > Pseudomonadota > Alphaproteobacteria > Rhodobacterales > Paracoccaceae > Alterinioella > Alterinioella sp. The sequence continues at coordinate 3,489 of NZ_JBTUJH010000111.1, read as the reverse complement.
TTGCGGCGCAGGCTCGGCTGCGTCTTCAGCCAGAAAATCGGGTGCGTCCGGATTGTCACCAGCAACGGCCTCCTGCTCAGCGGCGGGCTCAGCTTCTGCGGCGACATCCCCCGCCTCGTTGGGCGTATCTGTCGCCACTGCCGCGCTGTCTGCCGGGTCAGCGGCAATTTCCGACAGCACCCCGGCCACGGCCATCTGTGCGGCACGCGCTTCCGCCAGTTCCAGTGTGGCAACCGGCGGCTCGTCGTCAGGGACCGCGATATTGCCTTCCTCCGGCTCGTAATCGACCACGCTGGAGGAGGATCGGATGAAGGATAGCGGTGCCTCCCCCTGCGCGGCTGCATCCGTGCTGCGAGCCTCTTCCGTGATGTCAGGGAGTTTCGGCGCGGCAGCCATAAAACCCTCGGCCTCGATGGTATCGCCAACCGCCTCCTCGGCCTCATCCGAGGGCCGGAACAGGCTTTCGTCGGGTTCCATGACCGGCTCGGCGACACCCGGTCCGGGTGCAGCCTTGGGCGCGACCTTGGGCGCGGGTTCCGCAACGGCATCGGCCCCTTCCCGGATGTCAGCCTGCAATTGCGGATCGAAATCGGGATCAGCAGCGGAATTTCCGTCGCCCCATAGGTCCTGCGCCCAGTCGACACCGTCGCTGCGCGGCAGATCGGCCGCCTCATCGGACAGGTCGTTTTGCGCCACTATTGGCACCCAGGGGTCTTCGGGGTCGGTCACACGCAACGCGGGCGTCAGAACCAGTTTGTCTGCGGAAGGCCCCGGCTTTTTCGTATCCGCAACCTCAGCGGGCGGCTGATGCTCGGTCACGAGCCTGCGGATGGAGGACAGCACATCCTCTATCTCGTCCGATTTTACCGGGTCTGCCATAGTGCCACCACTCCGATTTCGCCACGCCTGCCTGCGCGCATTGCCGTATTTTCGCATCAGGATACAGGCGCGATGGCTTTCGCACAATGGATAGGTAAATTTGCGATGATTTCGGGCAGCGCTACTGGTCGCGGCCCAATCGCTCCAGCACCGCATCCAGCCGCGCACCACGCATGGTGGGCGACCTGACAGGCGCGCCTGAAACTGCGTCGAAATAGGCGGTGGCGTCATATTCGGGCACATCCAGCCCCAGACGTTCGACCGTCAACAGCCCCATCGCCGCCAACAGGCCATAGCTGGCCTGATACAGCGTGCTCTGGGCCTCGATCAGGCCGATCCGCGCATCCAGAAGATCCTGTTCGGCATCCAGCACATCCAGCGTGGTGCGCGCGCCAAGCGAGGCCTCCTCCTGCACGCCTTCAAAGGCCAGCCGATTGGCCCGGATCTGCTGTCGCGAGGCCTGGATCGACGCCGAAGCGATGGAGATCTGGGCAAAGGAATTTCCGATCTGCTGTCCAACCTGGCGCATGGTCTGGTTCAGTTCGGACTGGCCGGCATGCAGGGTGGCCAGCGCGATACGTTCATTCGAGGCCAGCCGCCCGCCGGCATAGAGCGGTTGCGTCAGGCTCAGCGTCAGCGTGGCGCTGGCGGAATCCTCAAAGGCTTGGCTACGGTCGTAGGGGTCGATGCCCAGATTGGCCGAGAGGCTGAGGCTTGGGCCATAATCGCTGCGCGCGGCATCAAGGTTCAGTTCATCGGCGCGCTGTCCGTGACGCCCGGCCTGGATCAACGGGTGGTTCTGGCGGCCGATCTCATAGGCCTCTTCATTGCTGGCAGGCAGCGAGGGCAGCGGCCCGGGGCCCGACAATTGGTTGGGGCCGCGCCCTACTGCCAGGCGGAACAGCTCGGTATTGATCATCAGCGAACCTTCCGCCGAGACCAGATCGCGCCGGGCACCGGCCAGCCGGGCCTCGGCCTGGGCCACATCGGTGCGGGTGTCTTCGCCGACTTCGAACCGGTCGCGCGCGGCGCGCAGCTGTTGGGTGATCACGCGCAGATTGCTTTCGCGCACCGACACGACCTGAATATCGCGCCAGACCTGCATATAGGCGGTGACGGCATCCAGCAGCACCTGCTGTTCCAGGGCCAGCAATGACTGGCGCGCCGCCAGAACCTGTTCGCGCGCGGCATCGCGCAACAGCCGCCGACCACCGCCATCGTAAAGCAGCATCTCGGCGGTCAGGCTGATCCGATCTTCCTGGCGCGTGGTGGGCGTGGTCCAACGCGATGTCGCCACGAAACTGATCACCGGGCGCAACCCCGCCACCTGCTGCGCCACACTTTCGTCCTGCAACCGCAAAAGATACCGGTTCTGTTCCAGAAGGTCGGAATTGCGATAGGCGGCAGCCATCGTATCGGCCAGCGTGTCGGCCTGCACAGGCGTCGCCTGTCCGACAAAGACCGCCAGCGCCGCTGCGGTCATGATTGACAAAAACTTGTTGTTCATAGCCATGCCCCTGGTCCACACCCGCATAATCGGGATCTTCACTCTACAAAACGAACCCTGCGTCTTTGTGAAAGCCGGGCAAAACAGGTGCCGCAGCATTAAACGCCATCCGCCAGAAAACCTTGCCATCCAACTTATGCCCGATCCGGCATTCGCCAAGGGCCCCGGTCATGAATATTGCCGCGATGCGCCCGCCATCCTTCAACTGATCCAGCAGCGCCGCCGGCACATCCTCGACCCCGCCTTCGATACAGATCACATCATAGGGCCCGTGCTTGGCGCTGCCCAAGGCCAGCGGACCTTCAATCACGGCCACGTTGTCCACCCCTTGCGCACTCAGCGCATCCTGCGCCTCGGCGGCCAGTCCCGGCACTTCCTCGATGGCGACAACAGCCTCGGCCAACTGTGCCAGCAGAGCCGACGAATAGCCCAGCCCCGGACCCAGATCCAGCACCACCTCATCGGGCTGGATATCGAGCGCATCGAGGATCTTGCCCATCGTGCGCGGCTCCAACACGACCCGGCCGCCTTCCAGGGTGACGTTTTCGCCGATATAGGCCACATCGCGCAGCGCGTCGGGCAGATAGGCCTCACGGGCGACGGTGAGCATGGCCTCGATGATGTTGAACTTGGTGACATCCTGCGGACGAACCTGTGTATCAACCATCATGGTGCGAAGGGCGGCGAAATCCTGCATGTTCTGACCCGGGGTTCTGATGACGTTTGAGCCGTCATGCCACAGCTGCCCCGGCAGGGCAACGGACAAGCCGACGCGCAATGCGCCTTGGTGCCAAGGCGTGGCCCGAATACCCACGCATCAACGCTTGCACCGCACCCCGGTTTGCGGCTAAACCGCGCCTGACCACAGAAAGGCGAGTTGGCGGAGTGGTTACGCAGCGGATTGCAAATCCGTGTACACCGGTTCGATTCCGGTACTCGCCTCCATTCCATTCTAAATCATAGGGTGATCCTGCCCCCGTTTCACCGGACACCTAAGCGGTTTCGGTTTGGGCCCTTCGGAACTCGCGGGGCGAGCGCCATTTGAGGGCCGAGTGCGGGTGGTTTTCGTTATAGTCTTCGATCCAGCCTCCGATCAACTTGAG
>NZ_JBTUJH010000110.1:0-2641 GCF_058343375.1 Alterinioella sp. | reverse complement strand
TGGCCGACCGGGATCCGCTGCGCGGCCAAGGCGTGGATCTGTCGCTTCGGATCCGCGCGCTGGATGATCCCGCCGCAATGGGGGCCGATCGCGGCGCGGTGGCGCGCATCCGCGATGAGGCCCGCCGCCTGGCCCGGTTTGCCCGCGGACCCAGCCGCAGCCTGGCAGAGCGGGCCGCGCTGGCCTATCCGGATCGTATCGGGCTGCGGCGCGGCGGCGACGCACCGCGCTATGTCCTGTCGGGCGGCAAGGGCGCGGTCATGGCAGAGGGCGACGCGCTGGCCGGGCAGCGGCTGATCGTGGCAACCGATCTGGATGGCAACCCGCGTGAGGCCCGAATTCGTCAGGCGGTGGCCCTGGCAGAAACTGAACTGCGCGCGCTCTATGGCGATCAGATCGCCTGGCGACAGATCTGTCACTGGTCACGGCGCGACGCCCGCGTCATGGCGCGAGAACAGGAAATGTTCGGCGCGCTGATCCTGCAGGACAGGCCCTGGAAAACAGCGCCCGAAACCGCCATTGTCGCGGGTCTGCTGGAGGGGCTGCGCAGCCTCGGCATTGATGCGCTGAACTGGAGCAAACCCGCACGCCTGTTGCGGGCGCGAATCGCATTCGCCGGGATTGCCGATATGTCGGATGCCAGCCTTCTGGAGCGGGCCGAGGCATGGCTTGCCCCGTTCCTTACCGGCCTGACCAGCGCTGCCGATCTGCGCCGTTTCGATCCGGGCCCGGCGTTGCGGGCCAGCCTCGACTGGGACGCGCTGCAGACCCTCGACCGCCTTGCCCCGGCACATTGGACCACGCCCCTGGGCCGACATGCCGCAATCGACTATGGCGGCGATCAGCCCGAACTGGCGCTGCGGGTGCAAGAGGTCTTTGGCACCACAGCCCATCCGATGATCGGCCCTGACCGGCTGCCGCTGCGCCTGACATTGCTGTCACCGGCAGGGCGCCCGGTGCAGACAACGCTGGATCTGCCGGGCTTCTGGGCCGGGTCCTATGCCGATATGCGCAAGGATATGCGCGCCCGATACCCAAAACACCCCTGGCCTGAAGACCCGGCCCAATCCCCCCCGACGCTGCGCGCAAAACCGCGTGCACGCTAGTGGCACCCCGCCCTGCGTTTCAAGGTGCCATTCACCGCCGCCGGTCGGATTGCGAAGCAATTCGAAAACCCGCCGGACCTGCGCCACTGCCAAAGCACACACCCACTTTCTTCTTTGCAAGAAATACTCTCGGGGGTGCGGGGGTGAAACCCCCGCCCGGTCGCCGCGCGCCAGCCGCGGCGAAACCCATCACGGCCCAATCCGCCCCTCGCCATCCACCGCGATCCCCGCTGCACGCATATAGGGTGCGGCCGTGGGGTGAACCCGTTCCGATGCGTCGCACCCCGGTTTGCGACGATGGCGATACAGAAACAAGGCCCCCCACCCGCGCATATTGCCGATCGAGGGTGCGCCCGGATCAGTCAGATAGCGCCCGCGCCAGTTGGGCGGCAACGCCAGGCCACAGGCCTCGGCGCGCTCCAGCATCCAGACCAGCGGAATATTCGACAGCGGTCGGGCCGCGTGCCAATCACCCAGATTCCCGCCGACATCACCATGCGACCCGCGAAACCACATCTGCACGATATCGCCTTCCCGCTCCGGCGGCACCTCCCACAGCACCGGCGCATAGACGTCCCGGGTCTCATCCAGCGCCAGCGCGTGAAAGCCATTCAGCGTGCCCGGCCCCAATCTGAGATTGTGAAACGCATGGGCCTGCGGGGCCAGACGCCACAGCACCGGCCAACGCAGGCCAAGCGCGCGCACCGTGTCAAAGACCCCCACCATGGTGATCGGGGCATCGGCATGGCAGCGCGCGGCGCGAAAGGCCTGGGCCTCGGCCCCATCGGGGGCGCATTCATAAAGGTGATACAGCCGTGCCAAGGTGTCCTCGCTGATCTGCGCGGGCCGCAGCAGGCCAAGCTTGTCGATCAACCCCGCCAGCGACCGCACCGCAAAGGCCCCGCGTGAATAGCCAAACAGGAAGATCCTGTCGCCGGGCCGGTAGTTGCGCGCCAGAAACAGGTAACTGCGCTTGATCTGACGATTGATGCCGATACCCGCGATCACTTCGATCGACCGCTTTATGCCGCGCCACTGAATGCCCGGTTCGTAATAGATCATCAGATTGGCGGTTGGCCCGATCTCTGACAGCAGCCGGTAGATCAGCCCGATATTGGTCTCGCAGCCGCGCTTGAGGCTCGACATCGTCCCATCAAGCAAAACAACATGGGTGTGTGGCGCGCGCGCATCGGGCAGGCGCGGCGGCGGGGCTGCGTTGCGAAATCCGCGCAGCCGCTCCCATATGCTCCGGCTACCGGCCATTCCGCGCTGCATCCTCAATCATCGTCCAGACCCGGCCCGGGGTCATTGGCATATCCGCCACCCTGACGCCCAAAGGCCAGAGCACATCCTGCACCGCATTGGCCACCGCCGCCATCGCGCCCACTGTGCCCGCCTCGCCACAGCCCTTCATGCCAAGGATATTGGTCTCGGTCGGCGTTGGCAGCGAGGTAAAGCTGATGAACGGCAGATCGCCTGCGCGCGGCATCGCGTAATCCATGAAACTTGCTGACAGAAGCTGGCCGTCATCATCA
>NZ_JBTUJH010000109.1:0-25918 GCF_058343375.1 Alterinioella sp. | reverse complement strand
ACAGCTCGAGCGGCTCTATGAAAAGGAACTTGGTGACAGCCCGGCTCCGATCTATCGCGAAATGCGGATGGAGGCGGCCCGCATCGAGGTGCGCGACGGGCGCCGCCCGATGAAGGCCATCGCGGAAGATTTCGGCATGTCTCCGGCCGGGTTCTCGAAAATCTACCTCAAGCAATTCGGCGTCGCCCCCAGTGCCGACCGCCGCGCCGTGATCGAGGCCAGTCGCTAGGGCCAGGACCCGTTAACCCTGCATCGCTGGAGCGTTCGTCGGGAAATTGATCCCCCGGATCAATTTCTGATCCTCCTTACTTGCCGAAATATCAGTGGTTTGACGCGCGCCGGTAATGGTGGCTCCATTTTCAAGCGCGCCAAGACGCTGAGATGAAGGCAAATCAGCGTCCCTTGGATTTGGCGGATTTTCCCGCTGACTGCGTTCCAGGGCTTTGAAAATCACCTGGATTTACCTGCGCGCCTCACGCTTGGTCAGCGAAAAAATCTGCCAAACCAGTGGCGCAGGGTTAACGGGTCCTGGCCCTAAACGCTTGACCTTCCCGGCCTTGCCGCCATCCTGCCACCCGAAATGCAAGGAGCGGGATATGACTGATCAGCCCAGATCCGGCCCGTTGGCGGGGCTGCGCGTGGTCGAAATGGTGGGGCTTGGGCCGGGGCCGTTCGCCGGTATGCTGCTGGCCGATATGGGGGCCGATGTTCTGGCCATCGACCGGCCCGGCGGGGTGTCGATCAGCCTCAGCCATGATATCTGCCGCCGGGGCAAGGAATTCGTCGAACTCGATGTGAAGACCGATGCGGGCCACGCCGCGGCGCTTGGCCATATCGCCGGCGCCGATGCGCTGATCGAGGGCAACCGCCCCGGTGTGATGGAACGGCTGCGCCTTGGGCCTGACGAATGCCTGGCCCGCAACCCGCGCCTTGTCTATGGCCGCATGACCGGGTGGGGGCAGGAGGGGCCGCTGGCCCATGCGGCGGGCCATGACCTGAATTATATCGCCCTGGCCGGTGCGCTGCATCCGATGGGCGATGCCGGTGCCCCGCCGCCGGTGCCGCTGAACCTGGTCGGTGATTACGGCGGCGGCGCGATGTTTTTGGCCTTTGGCATTCTGGCGGCAGTTTATGAGGCGCAGCGATCCGGCAAGGGTCAGGTCGTCGATGCCGCGATGGTCGATGGGGCGTCACTGATGATGGCGATGTTTCATTCCCTGCAGGCGTCGGGTTGGTGGCAGCGCGACCGGGGCGCGAATTTTCTGGACGGGGCGGCGCATTTTTATGGCTGCTACGCCTGCGCCGATGGCAAATTTGTCTCGGTCGGCGCGATCGAGGCCCCGTTCATGGCGGTGCTTGTCGAAAAGGCGGGGCTTCCCCGGATCTGGCTTGAACGCCACATGGACCGCGCCGCCTGGCCGGTGCTGAAAACCGAGCTGAGCACGCTCTTTGCGACCAGAACACAGGCCCAATGGTGCAAGCTTCTGGAAGGGTCAGATGCGTGTTTTGCGCCGGTCCTGCCCTTCTGGGAGGCGCATCAGCACCCGCACGCAATCGCACGAAAGGCTTTTATTCGGCGCGAAGGCGTGGTTGAACCGGCCCCGGCCCCGCGTTTTTCGCGCAGCATACCCGATCTGGCGGGTCAGGGCGCAGCGACAGGAGAGTGACGAAATGGAAACCACCTTTACCCCCATCGCCAGCACCATAGGCGGATTGCTGATCGGCACATCCTCGGTGCTGTTGATGCTGACACTTGGCCGGATCATGGGGGCGACCGGCATTCTGGCCGGGTTTTTCACGCCTGCGTCACGCGATGATTTCCTGTGGCGCGCCGCGATGCTGGCGGGGATGATGACCGGCCCGTTGGTCTATCTGGCGATGACCGGCAGCTTACCGGCGGTTGAAATTCCGATCTCGACCCCGGTGTTGCTGATCGGCGGCTTCATCGTCGGGATCGGCGTCACATTCGGATCGGGCTGCACCTCGGGGCACGGGATTTGCGGCTTGGCCCGGCTGTCGCCCCGGTCGATTGCCGCGACACTGACCTTCATGGCCGCCACCGCCGTGACCGTCTATGTCATGCGTCACGTGATCGGAGGATAGGCCCCATGCGTATTCTGATTGCCTATGTGATCGGCACCGTATTCGGCCTCGGGATTTCGATCTCGGGCATGGCAAACCCGGCCAAGGTTCTGAACTTCTTCGACGTTGCCGGCACCTGGGATCCGAGCCTTGCCTTCGTCATGGCCAGCGGGCTGGCGGTAACATTCATCGGCTACCGGATGATCCTGGCGCGCCCGAGCGGGCCGATGTTCGAACAACGGTTCCTGCTGCCGGGTTCGGCGCGCATAGATGGCAAGCTGCTTGGCGGATCGGTCTTATTCGGTATCGGGTGGGGCATTTCGGGGTTTTGCCCCGGCGGGGTGCTGCCGGTGCTTGGGACCGGCCAGATTGAGGTGGTCCTGTTTGTCGGCGCGATGGTCGCAGGCATTTTCGCGGCCCGTGCGCTGATGAATTTCCGCAATCCGGCAACGCCGACGCAAGCCTGAGGCAGAAGGGTGTCTGCGAATGCAGGCCAATGAAAAGGTAAAGATGATGGACATCAAGACGATCGACGACAGCCTTTCGGTGTCGGCGCAAATCCGAGCCGAGGATGTGCCGGCGATTGCCGCGGCCGGGTTCCGGTCGATCCTGTGCAACCGGCCTGATGGCGAGGGTTCGGATCAGCCCGATTTCTCCGAGATCGAAGCCGCCGCCCAGGCTGCGGGGCTTGCAACCTGGTTCCAGCCCGTGATTTCGGGCAATGTGACGGATCAGGACAGCGCCGATTTCCGGGCGGCACTCGCGGCGCTGCCCAAGCCTGTCTTTGCCTATTGCCGCACTGGCACCCGTTGCGCGATATTGTGGTCGCTCAGCCAGGCGGGGCAGATGCCGGCCGATCAGATCATGCAGGCGACGCGGGCTGCGGGCTATGATCTGGCGGCACTGGCCCCGCGCCTTGGCACGGCTTGAGGTCGCGGGCCATTGTCGGCACCAGGTTTGGCGACGGGGCAGGGCATGGATGCGCCGGAATGCTCTGTGATCGGAAATTGCTGTTGCAGGGTCAGGTCTTGAGGGAATAGAGCGCTGCGGGCCGATGCCGCCCGCCGGATGTTTTTTCCTTCAGATCTTCCAGTTCCCAATTGGCGGCAATCCATTTGCGGAAATTACGCTTGTCCAGAGGCTCGCCCCTCAGCGTCTCAAACACCGCCTGCGCCTGCGCCAGCGTAAATTTCTGCGGCAGAAACTGGAATGCGGCCAGCGCGGTCTCAGTAACGCGGTTGGTGACCTTGTCGGCCAGACGCGCCCGTGCATCGGCCAGGATCATGTCATGATCAAAGGCCAGTTCCGGCAGCTCGTTCATATCAAACCATCGCGCGTCCGACGCATCGGTGGAGGCGGCAAGGATGATCGTATCGGACGGCACCAATGCCATGAAAGCCACCGTGATCACCCGTTCGCGCGGGTCGCGGTCTGGCTTGCCATAGGCCCCAAGCTGTTCCAGCGGCATGCCCGATACGCCGGTTTCTTCCGCCAGCTCACGCGCGGCACCGGTTTCCAGATCCTCATCCATCTTGATAAAGCCGCCGGGGATCGCCCAACTGCCCTGAAAAGGTTCGATCAGACGCTGGATCAGCAGAACATTCAATTTGCCGTCGCGGATCGAGAAAATGCAGATATCTGCCGTGACCGCCGGATGCGGATAGTCATAGGTATAGCTCATGGGTGATCAGTTCACCGGCAATTGCGCTTGCCGGTCCTTTCGTCTCAGGCCCTGTCCCCGGGCAATTTGTATGTGTCGATTTCACACATAATTTGCCGGACCCGTCAATAGGGTTGGCCGGCCCTTCGGGACAGAAAGGGCCGGCCGGACGATCCGGGAGAGGGGGACAGGGAGAAGAACGGATCGTCATCTCGGAAGGAGGAAAATGCTTTGAATTAAGGGTCCGTGTTCAGAGGGGTTCAAGGGGCAGGTGGGTTTGGAAAAGTCGGGTCATAAGGCGTTGGTCGAAATAAGGGTTGCGACAATTGACTGCAGGGCGACGATCCGAGGGGGCAGCGGGTGCAGGGTCATGGGGCTGTCCTTCTTTTCGTCTGTCCGCAAGTGGCGGCGTTGGGGGGAGGGCGCCGTTTGTCGCGTCCGGTTGATGAGACTGTTATGCCAGATCTTAAAAGTGTTGTAAATACACTAATATGAAAAAGAACCTGCATTTTCCCGGAATATTCAGCAAGATACTGAATTTTATACGTTCTTTTCCGGTGGTTTCCACGGATTCCCCAGATGGGCCGGTCAGGAAATTGATGAACATTCGGTTTCCAAACCACCCAGGGGCTGGATTTTTTGATCTGTGCAGGTCTTGATGGCGCCCTGATGACCGAGAGATCCCGAATCTTCATTTCCTATTCGCACAAGGATACGGAACGCGCCGATTTCCTGTGCGAGGGGCTGCGTGATCGCGGTCATCCGGTCTTTATCGACCGCGAAGGGATATTTGAGGCCGAACATATCACGACGCGCATCCGGGACATGATCCAGGGCTCGGATGTGGTGTTGCTGGTTCTGGGCCCGAACTGGATCACGTCGCCGGCCTGCAAGATGGAGATGCATCTGGCGCTGGATCTGAACAAGCGCATCCTGCCCGCCGCGTTCGAGGATGTGGGCCCAAGCCTTCCCGAGGAGATCCGCGAGATCAACTATGTCCGGTTTTACGGGCGTGGCGGCGATTGGCCCGACGCGCTGGAACGGGTGGACCGGGCGCTGGACCGCGATATCGAATGGGTGCGCGACCATACCAGATATGGCGAACTGGCCAGCCGGTGGCTGCGCGGTGCCGGGGCCGAACCGCGCGGGCGCGAATTGCGCGACATGCAGGCCTGGATCCGGCGTCAGCCGCGCGGTGCCCCGGAGCCGACCGAGGCCCATTGGACCTTTCTCAAGGCCGGGCTCAGGCAGCGAAAAATCACCCGCTGGATCACCAATATCGGCCTGTCAGTGGCGGTTGCCGCCAGCGTGATCACGGGGTTTTTCTGGGTTTCGAACCGGCAATGCGAATTTCTGCGCGACAGTGCCAGCCGGGCCGAAACGCGCGAGCCGGTGGCGGCCATCCAGATGATCCTGCCAAGTGCCGCGATGTCGCTCTGCCGGGCCGAAGATGCCTGGCTGGAGGTGTTCGGTCAATTGGGCCGGGCGGTGCGCGACCAACGGTTGCGCGCGTCCGTCACGCTGGCCGGACCCCCGCCGCTATTCGCCGATTTCCTGCCCGGGTCAGATTACATCGTCACGACCGGTGTCGATGATGCCGTGATCGTCATCGATTCCGAGACCGGGCTGACGCTGGACGATCAATTGGCGACGCCTGCGCCCGACCTTGCCCCGCGCATTGTGCAAGATCAGGGCCAGTTCATTTTGCTGCGCGACACCCGCGCTGCGGTCTGGAACCCGGAAACCGGTGCCGTATCGGGCCTGCCATATCAGGGCCGCGAACGGGTGCTGGCCGCCGCCCTCAGCCCGGGTCGCGATACGCTGGTCGTGGCCACTGCGGGCAACCGGTTGCGGTTTCATTCGCTGATATCGGGCCGGGCTTTGCGCCCGCCGATTGATCTGGGTGGCGAAATCTCGGCGCTTTCATTTGTGCCCCACAGTGCCCGGATCGTGGTCGCTGTGGGCCGTCAGCTGCGGGTGATTGATCTGGCACCGGCCTTCAATGGGCGCGACGCAGGTCAGATCCGTGTGCTGGACATGCCGGGCCGCATTTCCACGATCTCGGTCTCGGCCGATGGCAGCACCGTTGCCGCGGCGTCGGGCAATCAGGCCGGGGCCTGGGATCTGACCACATTCGACGAACTTCTGATGCCGCGCGCATTGTTTCAGGAAAACGAGGAGATCCGCAGCCTGGGGCTGGCCCCGGATGGCCTGCGCATGGTGATCGGAACCAGCCGGAATCGGGCGCAGGTTCATGATGTGGCGACCGGCAAGGACCTGTTCAGCCTTCCGGGCCATCGCAGCCCGGTGCGTCTGGCCCGGTTTTCGCCGCAGGGTGATGTCGTGATGACCCAAGGCACGTCCGGGGTCATGCGGTTTTACGATGTGACGACCAACCAGTTGGACAGCTCGGTCTCCGAGCAAATGATCGAGGCCGTGATCAACACGAGCGAGGCCGGGCTGAATGTCTCGGCGGGGCGACTGGAGGCCATCGGGCTGGAAATCATCGTGCTGCCCAATCAAAGAAGAGTTCTGGCGCTGCGTCATGCGATAGAAGAAGCGCCGCCCTTCTATAATAACCGTCTGCCCCATGATGGGGTTGTCACTTCGATGGCGTTGTCACCCGATGAACGGCTGCTGGCGACCGGGGCTGATGACGGGCGGGTCCGGATCTGGGACACGCAGACCGGCATTTTGCTGTATGGGTTTACCCATTCGCTCGATGCGCTGGCCCCGTTTGTGGGGGCCGATTTTGCGCCCGATGGCGATCATGTGATTTCATGGGACAGCAATGGCGAACGTCGGGTCTGGACGATCGAACCGTTGCAGGGCGATCTTTTCCAGACAGCCTGCCGGTTGCTGCCGCTGCAAGACGGGGTGCGTTTGATCGAACCGGACGCGGATCCTTCGATTGAATTGGCCGATGATCCGTGCAGTTCGGTGCGGTTTTTGCCCAGGTGGGGCGCGGTATTCGGGTTGGGCATTGACTGAGCCGATGCGGTTTTGTCGGTGGCAAGCGACCGTTTCCGGCAGAGCGCCCCTTGCGGCCCCCCGCGCGCAACCATAAGATTCCCCGCAATGCATATCAAACCCGAGGCAGGCCCGATGCAAGACCCCCATGAATTTTATATGAACACGCTGGTCCCAATGGTGGTCGAACAGACCAGCCGGGGCGAACGCGCCTATGACATCTTTTCACGCCTTTTGAAGGAGCGGATCATTTTCCTGACGGGCCCGGTCCATGACGGCATGTCCAGCCTGATCGTGGCGCAGCTGCTGCATCTTGAGGCGGATAACCCGTCAAAGGAAATCAGCATGTATATCAACAGCCCCGGCGGTGTCGTGACCTCCGGATTGTCGATCTATGACACCATGCAATATATCAAACCCAAGGTCTCCACGCTGGTTGTGGGGCAGGCGGCGTCGATGGGGTCACTGCTGCTGACGGCGGGTGAGCCGGGCATGCGGTTTTCGCTGCCCAACAGCCGCATCATGGTGCATCAGCCATCGGGCGGCTATCAGGGCCAGGCCACGGATATCATGATCCACGCCGCCGAAACGCAAAAGCTGAAGGACCGGCTGAATCAGATCTATGTCAAGCATACCGGGCAGAAGCTGGACAAGGTCGAGCAGGCTCTGGAGCGGGACAATTTCATGGATTCCGAACAGGCCAAAGACTGGGGTCTGATCGACGAGATTGTCGAGAGCCGCCCGACAACGGACGATAAATAACTTGTGCCTGCGGGGCCGCTGATGGTCGCGCAGGCGTTTACATTGTGGTTCCGGTTCTGGTGCATTTTGACATTGTGGAGCGGTTTGGGCTGCTTTAGGCTTGGCCGGACAGTAGCAAAGGGCCGCAAGCGCGCCCGCACAGCCGCAGCGCAAAACCCGGTTTGAGGTAAGATATCATGGCAAATTCATCCGGTGGCGAATCGAAAAACACGCTCTATTGCAGCTTTTGCGGCAAGAGCCAGCATGAGGTGCGCAAGCTGATCGCGGGCCCCACTGTCTTTATCTGTGATGAATGTGTTGAACTGTGCATGGACATCATCCGCGAGGAAACCAAATCGGCCGGTCTGAAGGCTGCCGATGGGGTGCCCGCTCCGAAAGAGATCTGCGAAGTCCTGGACGATTACGTGATCGGGCAGAGCCATGCCAAGCGTGTGCTCTCGGTCGCGGTTCACAACCATTACAAACGCCTGAACCATTCCGGAAAATCCGAGATCGAACTGGCGAAATCCAACATCCTGCTCATCGGGCCCACCGGTTGCGGCAAGACGCTGCTGGCGCAAACGCTGGCGCGCATTCTGGATGTGCCCTTTACCATGGCCGACGCCACCACGCTGACCGAAGCGGGTTACGTGGGCGAGGATGTGGAAAACATCATCCTGAAGCTGTTGCAGGCCAGCGAATACAATGTCGACCGGGCGCAGCGCGGCATCGTCTATATCGACGAGGTCGACAAGATCACCCGCAAATCCGATAATCCCTCGATCACCCGCGATGTTTCGGGCGAAGGCGTGCAGCAGGCGCTGTTGAAGATCATGGAGGGCACCGTGGCCTCGGTGCCGCCGCAGGGCGGGCGCAAGCATCCGCAGCAGGAATTCTTGCAGGTTGATACCACCAATATCCTCTTTGTCTGCGGCGGGGCCTTTGCCGGGCTCGAAAAAATCATTGCGGCGCGGGGCAAGGGCTCGGCCATTGGGTTCGGGGCCGATGTGAAAGATGAAAGCACCCAGGGCATCGGCGAGATGTTCCAGAAGCTCGAGCCTGAGGATCTGCTGAAATTCGGCCTGATCCCGGAATTTGTTGGCCGCCTGCCGGTGATCGCCACGCTGACCGATCTGGATGAGGATGCGCTGGTCACCATCCTGACGCAGCCCAAGAATGCGCTGGTCAAACAGTATCAGCGGCTTTTCGAGATGGAAGACAGCAAGCTGAAGTTTACCGATGATGCGCTGAAAGCCATCGCCAAGCGCGCCATTGCCCGCAAGACCGGCGCGCGCGGCCTGCGCTCGATCATGGAAGATATCCTGCTCGATACCATGTTTGAATTGCCGGGCACCGAGGGTGTCGAAGAAGTGGTTGTGAACGAAGAGGCCGTGACCTCGGATGCGCAGCCGCTGCTGATCTATGCCGAGCGCAAGAAAGGCGAATCGGCGACAGCGGGCTGACAGGGTTTTCGGTTTTTTTGACCAGATTGTCCCGCTGCTGGCGCAGCGGGGCCGGTTTGTCGGTGCCCGTTGAAATGCAATATGTCTGATCAGGACCGGTGCCCGGTGGCGGGCTGCGGGAGTGAGTATTTATGGCAAAGAAGAAAAGGCGTTATCTGAGCCAGAGCCTTTCGCGCTTGAGCCGATTGCGGATCGCCTGTTCCTTGCGCGGCAGGTTGGCCTGATCGAAGAGCGCGCGCGCTTTTTGCCCTTTTCCCTGATAGATCATCCGGCGCATCGGTTCATAGGCTTTCAGCACTTTCTTGATCCAGTTGGGCGCGCTGACCTCTTCCAACACGTCAATGACGCGCTGATCTGCGCGGGCATAAAGCAGCGGCAGAACCCTGTAATGGCAGGTGGTCTTGCCATCCAGCCAGCCGGGTTCCAGCGCATTGCGCCCGCCGCCCAGGGAATGGATCACCAGGGGCAATGCGACCTGATCCAGCCAGGGATCCATGACCTGGCAGACCAGTTCCTTTGGTGGGTTGTCGCGGATTTCCAGGGCGTATTGCAGGAAGCGATCGCCAAAGGCATGCGGGCATTTGTAGTAGAAAAACCCGGCGTTGAAATAGAGGTAGCGGCGCCAGTGTTCATCCGGCTGGCTGAGGTCCAGCGAGCTTTCGAAATCGAGCCCGAACCGATCATAAAGAGATTTCCAGATCTGGCTGAAGCCCGGCCCGTAAAGCTCCAGTTGCGGCCAGGTGCCTTCGACCTTGAGCGAGGCCGAAGGGCGGTCGAAATCAAACGGCACCTGGGTCAGATCACCCATCACCAGCGTGTCGGTGTCGAAGAACACGAAAGCTTCGCCTTTGGGCAGGGCCCGCAGCATCTCGATCTTGTTGCCATAGGGGTAGCTTTCGCCAAAATGGGCGCAGTCGAAGGGCAGGATTTCGGCTTTCAGCCGATCCAGCAGCGCGCGCAGCTCAGCGTCGCCCATTTTCGGGTTGCCGGACCAGGTTGGGCCCGGTTGCGGTTCGGCGACGATCAGCCTGCCTTTGAAATCGGGATTGGCGGCGCGAAACGAGGCCACGAACAGCGCCGCTTCATATTGGAGCCGTCCGTTTTGCCCCACCACGACGACATTGAATTTATTGGGGTTTGCCATACTGCCTGCCACCCGATTTCGAGGTTTTGCGGCGCAGTCTAACCAGCCCGGTTCGGCCTGACCATGCGAAAGATGTCGGATTGGCAGGTGCGAAGAGACAAGGGGCAGGTCGGTCAGTGCGGTGGCGGTGGCGTGAGAAGGAGATCGAGCAGCTGTGCGAAGCTGTCGCCATCCAACGTATCGAAACCTCTACAAAGCGTGGCAATTTCAGTTGCCTGCGATCGCCCCCAGACGGGGTCTGCGAATATGTGGAATTTGCTGTCAAGCTCGGCATCGCTGAGCGGTTGATCCCCATCGCCGCGCGGCGTTGCGGGGGGGGCGGTCAGGCGTTTGCCATTTTGCAGCACCAGCGTCACCTGGGCCCATCTCTGTTTCACGCTGCGCGCGGTCATCTCGGCGTCGTCAATAAGCGTGGTGGCGCGGCTGATGCGCAGGATCTCAGGGTCGTTCAGTGTATCGGGCGTCAACTCGGCCGGGCCGAATCTGCCTCGTAGGATCATGGTGGCGACCGGGAAGGCGATGGAATAGGCCAGTTCATCCAGCGTTTTGGGCTGATGCCCCGCCAGCCTTGTGGCGTAGTGAAAGGTGCGGATTTCGACGCCCGCCACTTCGCCGGGCGACAGCGCATGTTCGCGCATCAGGGCCTGCACCGCATCCATTGACGGATGCGCCCACCGGCAACAGGGGTAGAGCTTGTAATGCGTGTGCTCCAGCGTCAGCCAGTCGGACCCCAGGCTTGCCCAATAGGGTGCGGCGGCCTCGCTTTCGCAGGTCAGGGCAGGGGCACCGGTAAAGCCTTCGCGCGCCAGATAGGCGGCTGTCACCCCGGTGGGTGCGCCCCACCCGACACCGTCGCGCACCATGGTGGGAAAATCGATGCAACGCATCATCTGGCTGCGTGGCCCGTGATATTCGGCAATGCCCGCGGCATGGCGGATCTGGTCGGGCGTGGCCCCAAGCATGCGCGCCACGGTGGCGGCCACGCCAACAGCCGTCCAGGAACCCGAACTGTGGTAATCGGGGCATGTCGCGTGCTGGACCTGCCCGGCGCGATAGCTGACCTCATATGCCAGCGCCAGCCACAGCGCAAAATCGGCCCCGGTAATCGGCTGCCCGCCCGCCCGCAACGCATCGGCCACCGCCAGGAGCGCGGGAAAAACGGCCGACCCGGCATGGCCCTTGTTGGGGGTGGTGCCATCATGCGCGTCGATACTGTCGATCATGAAGCCGCCGGCCATGGCCGCCCCTGCCGGGCTGACTGCGCGCCCATCCAGCAGCATTCTGGCCGCGCCCGCGCCGCCCGGACCGAACAGGGCCAGCGCACCGCGCCGGGCGATATCCGATAGCTCGGTGGTCGATCCAATGGCCGCCACGCCCATCGTGTCGAGAAAGCTGCGCCTGAGCAGCCTCAGCAGCGCCTCGGGCAGATCGTCATAGCCAAGCGTGGCGGTGAAGGCATCCATGCTGCGGGTCATGTTTCAAGCCCTTCTTCAACGTGGCCGAGGACGCGCGGATGTATCGGAGCCTTGCTCATGCGCCAGAAGATGCGCATAGGAACCGATTATGCCACATGATCGTGAATAGAGTTATCGAGCTCAGCAAGCCATCGGAATTTTCATCTGATCCGCCAACGGATCTGCTGCGCCGGGGCGCGCGTGACCTTCTGGCGATGGCGCTGCAGGCTGAGCCAGCGCCGGTATCGTTATGGAGAATGGTGGGCGACCCTGGAATCGAACCAGGCGTGCGTCTCCGCGAGGGAGTTACAGTCCCCTGCCACACCTTGCGGCCTGTCGCCCAACGAGCGACGGGATAGCGGCCTGCCCCGGTAGGGTCAATACGAAAACCGACCGGGACAAACGGAATGTATCGGCCGGATTTGGGGTCGGCGCGACCATGCGTCGTTTCCTTTTCCCCTTTACCTGGCGGCGCGGGGCAGGCTAGGCCTGCCGGGCACAGGGAAAGGGCAGGGACATGGCGCAGAAGAAACCCACTTGGGTGATCGACAAGGAACGCGCCAAAAAGGCGTCGGCGGCGGAAACCGTCTGGCTTTTCGGCCTGCACGCGGTGCGCGATGCGTTGTTGAACCCGGACCGGGTCAAATTACGGCTGGTGGTGACCAGGAATGCCGCCGACAAGCTGACAGATGCCATAGCCAATTCGGGGATCGAGGCCGAAATGGCCGATCCGCGCAAATTTCCGGTGCCGCTGGACCCGGGATCGGTGCATCAGGGGGCCGCGCTTGAAGTCAAGCCACTGGATTGGGGCGCGCTGGCGGATCTGTGCGAACCGGGGCAGGCCTCGCCCAGGCTATTGCTGCTGGACCGGGTCACCGACCCGCATAATGTGGGGGCGATCCTGCGGTCGGCGGAAGTGTTCGGGGCGCGCGCCGTTATCGCGCCGCACCGCCATTCGGCCCCTGAAACCGGTGCTTTGGCAAAAACAGCCTCGGGCGCGCTGGAACGCCAGCCCTATCTGCGGGTCAGGAATCTGGGCGACGCAATGCTTACCTTGCGCGACATGGGCTATACGATCTTGGGTCTTGATGGCGAGGGTGAGGTTGAGATCGACAGCCTTGCCGCTGGTCTCAAGAACCTTCCGGTGGCGCTGGTTCTGGGGGCTGAAGGTCCCGGCTTGCGCCAGCGCAGTCGTGAACTGTGCCATCACCTGGTGCGCATTCCCTATGCGGGCGATTTCGGCTCGCTCAATGTCTCCAATGCCGCCGCCGTGTCGCTCTATGCCGTGACCCGCGCATAAAGGGCTGCGGCGACCACCAAGATTGTCACCTGTTGCTATCGCGCCAGCAAGACCGTGCTGAGACTGACCGCGCGCGGCGGGCCTGACGTCTGATCACAGCTGCGTCAGGGGGGGCTTTCATTCCGGCCCCGGCATGGCAAGCTGTCAACAGCCCCACATTCCCGAAGGATATGTCTCATGCTGTCGCGTCGTTCCGCCCTCGGCCTTCTGGTCGCAACCCCCGCCGCGCTGGCCGCTTTGCCGGCGTTCTCACAAACCGCGCCGGTGTTTTCCGAAAATGATATCGCCCTGCGCGGTGCCGATCCGGTGGCCTATTTCACCGAAAGCACCCATCGCATCGGCACTGCGCAAAACGCCACCATGTGGAACGGGACAACCTGGCATTTCACATCCGCCGCGAACCGCGATGCCTTTGTCGCCGATCCCGAAGCCTATGCGCCGCAATATGGCGGCTATTGTGCCTTTGCGATGTCGCGCGGCTCTATCGCGTCCTCCGTGCCTGAGGCCTGGACCATTTTTGAAAACCGGCTCTACCTGAATTTCTCGCTCTCTGTGCGGACGCAATGGGCGCGCGACATTCCCGGCAATATCGTGCTGGCCAACCAATACTGGCCCGACATTCTGGCCTGACCCCGTCGACAATCACAAAACTGTGTGTGCCCTTTGAAATCTGGAATAAGTTGCCTATTTATCACGTATGGCGGCCAGTTCGGAACACTGGTTTCGCCCATCACTGTCCCTCGTTCCGTACTTGCGCCTGCCCGTGCTAGACATGCGGCAGGCGCTTTTTTTGAGGCAGGGCAGGGGACATGACACAGATACCATCGGACAGGCTACTGAGGAAAATTCTGACCGAAAGCCGCAGCTTCGCCTGTGTCGGCCTGTCGCCCAATCCGGTGCGCCCGTCGCATTATGTGGCGCGCTACCTGTCGCTCAGGGGGTTTCGCATTCTGCCGGTCAATCCCGGCCATGTCGGGCGCGAGATGTTTGGCGGCGTATGCGTGGCCCGCCTGTCCGACATCACCGAACCTGTGGACGTGGTCGATATCTTTCGTCGGTCTGAAGAAGTGCCCGCCATTGTCGATGAGGCGCTGGAGCATCTGCCCGGGTTGAAAACCATCTGGATGCAGGTCGGTGTCACGCATCCGCAGGCCGCCGCCAAGGCAGAGGCTGCGGGCGTGCAGGTAATCCAGAACCGCTGCCCGAAGATCGAATATCAGCGCCTGTTCGGTGAGCTCAGGATGGGCGGTTTCAATACCGGGATCATCAGCTCGAAACTATAGGCGCGCGCGTAGCGCCCCGAAACCCTCAGGAACGACCGGCTTTTTCGTCAAGGCCCGACCGGCCCGCGCGCCGGTCCAGCTCATCGAGAACATCCGATAGCGGCACGTCGCGCGCGGCCAGCATCACGGCCAGATGATACAGCACATCGGCCGCCTCTGCGGTCAATCGGGCCCGGTCGCCCTTGACCGCTTCAATGATGGCCTCGACCGCCTCCTCGCCGAATTTCTCGGCGCATTTTTCCGGGCCTTGTGACAGCAGCCGTGCCGTCCAGGAGCTTTCGGGATCAGCCCCTTTGCGGGCCTCGATGGTGGCGGCAAGCCGGTCAAGCGTGGTCATGTCATCCTCATCGGAATTCCTGCAGCCGCCATATGGGCCTTGGCCTCGGCAATGGTGAAATCCCCGAAATGGAAGATCGAGGCCGCCAGCACGGCGCTGGCCCGGCCCAGGGTCACGCCCTCGACCAGATGATCCAACGTGCCGACCCCGCCCGAGGCAATCACCGGCACCGGCACCGCATCCGATATCGCGCGCGTCAGCGGCAGGTTGAACCCGGCCCGGGTGCCGTCACGGTCCATCGAGGTCAGCAGGATCTCTCCGGCACCTTTTTCCACCATGGTGCGGGCAAATTCGACCGCATCAATGCCGGTGGGTCTGCGCCCGCCATGGGTGAAGATCTGCCACTTGCCGGGGGCGACGGTCTTGGCGTCGATGGCCACCACGATGCACTGGCTGCCGAACTTGTCGGCGGCGCGCGCAATCACGTCAGGGTCGGCCACGGCGGCCGAATTGAAGCTGACCTTGTCGGCCCCCGCCAGCAGCAGATTGCGCACATCATCAACATTGCGCACGCCGCCGCCAATGGTCAGCGGCATGAAACACTGTTCGGCGGTGCGCGTGGCCAGATCATACATCGTGCCGCGGTTTTCATGCGTGGCCTTGATGTCGAGAAAACAAAGCTCATCCGCGCCCGCCGCATCATAGGCACGGGCCGACGCCACAGGGTCGCCGGCATCCACCAGATCGACGAAATTCACGCCTTTGACAACGCGCCCGTCGGCCACATCAAGGCAAGGGATGATCCGGGTTTTCAACATTGGCAGGCAGCGATCCAGTAGGTGTGTCACCTCTTACGAAGGCGCGCCCCGAATTGCAATGAAACGAAGAAAGACCTGGGCTCAGGCCAGCGCCTTCAGTGCTGCGCCCAGATCCAGTGCCCCGTCATAAAGCGCCCGGCCCGAAATCGCGCCCGATATCACGCCGGTGTCACGCAGCGCCTCCAGATCGGCCAGCGAGGAAACCCCGCCCGACGCAATCACCGCAATATCGACGGCGCGCGCCAGATCGGCAGTGGCCTCCACATTCGGCCCCTGCATGGCCCCGTCACGGTTGATGTCGGTGTAGATGATCGCGGCCACGCCGGCATCCTCAAAGCTGCGCGCCAGATCGGTGACCATGATATCGGTCTCCTTGGCCCATCCGCGGGTGGCAACGCGGCCCTCGCGGGCATCCAGGCCGACAGCCACCTTGCCGGGGAATTCACGGGCAGCCTGGCGCACCAGATCGGGATTTTCCACCGCGACCGTGCCCAGAATGACACGCGCAATGCCGCGCTCCAGCCAATGGGCAATCGTCGCCATGTCGCGGATGCCACCGCCCAGTTGCGCGGGCACCGTTGTGGCAGCCAAAATCGCCTCGACCGCGGCCCCATTCACCGGCGCGCCTGCAAAGGCGCCGTTCAGATCAACCAGATGCAGCCAGGCGCAGCCCGCATCCTGAAATGCGCGCGCCTGCGTGGCGGGGCTGTCGGAAAAGACGGTGGATTTCGCCATATCGCCACGCAGCAGGCGCACGGCCTGGCCGTCTTTCAGGTCGATCGCGGGGTAGAGGATCATGGGCCGGGCCTTTCGCGGAATGCTTGTATGCGCCCTTTTGCCGAAACCGGCCCGCCTTGCCAAGGCAACCCTACGTCAATCTTGCCAGATAGGCAGTCCTGCGTGCAGCATTGCCGCATTACGCAGGGAGTATGAAAAATGAAACAACTGATTTTGTCCGCGCTGGCGGTCATCATGTCAGCGGGCATGGCCGTTGCCGATCCGCTGGAAGGAACCTGGCGCACAGCACCCGATGACAATGGCAATAGCGGGCTGGTCGTCGTGGCCCCGTGCGAGGATGCCCTTTGCGGCACGTTGACCACGGCCTACGATTCCAGCGGCGAAGTGATGCAATCACCCAATATCGGGCGTCTTATCATCTGGGACACGCGACCGCGTGGTGCCGGCGAATATCGCGGCCGGGTCTATTCGCCTGATCGCGACCGAACCTATAATTCCCGTCTGATGCTGACAGGCGACACGATCACTGTATCGGGCTGCGTTCTGGGTATCTGCCGAAACGGTGGCACCTGGACCCGGCAATAGAAGCACAAACCTGCCTTCTTTGCGCGCCAAATATCCCTGGGAGCGCGAGGGGCTGGCCCCTCGCATCGGTCGGCGCGGCGAAGCCGCGCCGAAACCCTTTCTATGGCCGCCATCCCAGAAAATTACGGATCATCCGCAGACCGGCGCGCTGGCTTTTCTCCGGATGAAATTGCATGCCGATCACATTTTCCCGTGCCACGATCGCCGTAACCGGCCCGCCATAATCGACATGCGCCAGCACATGGGCCGGATCATCAACCCGCATGGCATAGGAATGCACGAAATAGGCGTGGTCGCCGGTTGAAATGCCCTCCAGCACCGCATGGGCCCGGTCAATCACCAGATCATTCCAGCCCATATGCGGCACCTTCAGCGACATATCCGCAGGCGCGATCTTCACCACCTCGCCCGGAACCCAGCCAAAGCCCTCCACATTCTCATATTCGCGGCCCCAAGAGGTCAGCATTTGCATGCCGACACAGATCCCCAGAAACGGAACACTGCGGGTTTGAACGGCCTCGATGATGGCCTCTTCCAGTCCCGGTATCGCCTGCAACCCCCGCCTGCAGGCCGGAAATGCACCGTCGCCCGGCAGCACGATCCGTTCGGCGCGGGCCACCATGTCGGGGTCGGCACTGACCACAACAGGCCCATGGCCGCCCTCGGCCGCCATGCGTTGAAACGCTTTTTCCGCCGAATGCAGATTGCCGCTGTCATAATCGACCAGAACCGTGGTCATGGCCTACAGGCTTCCCTTGGTCGAAGGGATGGCATCGCGTTTTCGCGGGTCCGCCTCCACCGCCATGCGCAAGGCCCGCGCCACGGCCTTGAACGCGGCCTCGGCGATGTGATGGCTGTTGAGCCCGTGCACCTGGTCGATATGCAAGGTGATACCGCCATGCGTGCTGAAGGCCTGAAAGAATTCGCGCACCAGCTCGGTGTCAAAACTGCCGATCCTGGCGGTGGGCAGGGCGACATTCCAGACCAGATAGGGCCGGCCGGATAAATCCAGCGCAGCACGCACCTGCGCATCATCCATCGGCAGGTGACATTCGCCATAGCGCCGGATACCGCGTTTGTCGCCAAGGGCTGCGCTCAGCGCCTGACCAAGCGCGATGCCGACATCCTCGACCGTGTGGTGATCGTCGATATGCAGGTCGCCGGCACAGCGTATCGTCATGTCGATCAGGGAATGGCGCGAAAGCTGGTCCAGCATGTGGTCGAAAAACCCCACCCCGGTCTGGTTGTCATACTGCCCGCTTCCGTCAAGGTTTACCTCGACGCTGATATCGGTTTCAGCCGTTTTTCTGGTGATCGTTGCGCTGCGCATGGCGGCTCCGCTTGTTGCTTGCTGGCCTTATAGGGCGGGCGGGGTGCCGGGAAAAGAGAGCATTGTCGCATCATGGAACACTGTGATTGCAATGCCCCGCCACCCTATGGGGGATTTGGCGATCTGGCGGACCCGTCCTATCCTGTCCCGATATTCGTGATTCCATCAAAACTTCAGGGCCGTGCCGCCATTTCCATTTGCCGCCCGATATTGAACCAGGGAGGTTTTCCATGCCCATGCCCCGTTTTCCGCGTCTCAGATTTGCTGTTGCAACCAGCCTCATCCTTGCGCTTTCCGCCCCTGCCTGGGCGCAATCCGCTGTCATCTCAACCTATGGCAATCTTGAGGTGACGATAATCGGCAACGGCTCGATTGGTTCGCGTCAAGGTGCCTCGGGGATCGAGGCGCGCCTGAATGATCATCTGGTGATCATTGGTCGCGACAGTATCATGATCGACGGTCAAGCCTTTGCGGTGACCGCAGAATCCACTGTGGAGATCAGTGGGCTTGATGGGTTTTCTGTCACTGTCGATGGCACGGAAATCAGCCTCTCAAGCGAAATTGAGCAGTTGATGGCCGTGGCCGCCGCGGGCGATCCCGGGGCGCAGAACAATCTGGGCAATCGCTATTTCAATGGCAATGGCGTGGATCAGGATTACCAGCGCGCCCACGAATTTTATCTGCTGGCCGCAGATGCAGGCCTGCCGGAGGCCCAGTCCAACCTTGCCTATTCCTATTGGAATGGCGAAGGCGTCGAGCTGGATGATGATGAGGCAATGCGTCTGGCGCAACTGGCGGCAGATCAGGGCAATGCAATCGGGATGCGCCTTGTCGCGCTTGGGTATTTCCACGGGCGCGGGTTTGTTCAGGATCGGGCCCGGGCGGCGCAGCTTTGGGCCGAGGCCGCCAATCTGGGCGACCCCGTATCGGCCTATAACATGGGCATTGTCGTTCGCGATGGTGACGGCGTGCTGGCCGATGATGGGTTGGCGATCTTATGGTTTGAGCGCGCCGCAGAACTTGGCCATGCACAGGCTGGTGACCGCCTGAGCGAAATGCGGGCCCTGCAATAATCCTGCGCTCCGATGGCCCGGCGCTGTTGCGGCTTGTTCCGGTATTTGCTCAGCCACATCACGATCAGATCGGCGCAAGAAAAAGCCCGGCCAAATGGCCGGGCCTTTTTAACTTGGAGCGGGCGATGAGATTCGAACTCACGACCCTAACCTTGGCAAGGTTATGCTCTACCCCTGAGCTACGCCCGCATCCATGGCGCGGTATTTAGTGAGCGGCGCAGGGGGCCGCAAGGGGAAATTTACCCGCGCACGGGTTTTTCTGGATTTGTGCGCCCGCATGCGGAAGGGTGCGACCCTCAGGATGTATAGGGGATTGAGCAATGAAAATTGTGGTCATGGGGGCCGGTGCCATCGGCGGCTATTTCGGCGCGCGGCTGGCTGCAGCCGGGCACGTGGTCACGCTGGTCGCGCGCGGGCCGCATCTGGCGGCGCTACAGAAAAACGGCCTGACCCTGCACAGCCCGATGGGTGATCTGCACCTGCCCGATATTCGCGCCGTTGGCGATATTGCCGACGCAACCCCGGCCGATATCATCCTGTTCATGGTCAAGAATTACGATGTCGAAGACGCGGCCCGGTCGATCAAACCGGCGCTGCAGCCTCAGACCATGGTAGTTACCTGCCAGAACGGTGTCAGCGCGCCCGCACGCCTTGCGGCCATCATCGGGCAGCGCCATGTCGTGCCGGGCGTGGCGCGGCTGCCGGGCGATATCTCTGCGCCCGGTGTCATCCGCCATTCGGCGCCGTTCGACGCCTTGAGCTTTGGCGAATTTGACGGCGGCCAATCGTCCCGGTGCGACGCCTTCGCGGCGGCGCTGGACGGGGCAGGGTGCAGCCCTAGGCAGCCCGCCAACATCCATCATGATCTTTGGGCGAAGTTCATCATGCAGGCCAGCTTCGCCTCGATCACGGCGTTGACACGGCTTGATATCGGGCCGCTCAGATCCTGCCCCGATACGGTGACGCTGTTTCACGATGCCATGGCAGAAACCGAGGCCGTCGGTCGCGCGGTAATGCCGGATCTGCCCCGGGGGCTGGCGTCCGTCGCGTGGGATATCCTGGACAATCGGCTGCCCGATCACACGCATGCCTCGATGCTGGATGATCTTTTGCGCGGCAAACCCATTGAGAACGCCTGGTTGTCGGGCGATGTTGCGCGGCTTGGGGCGGCGCATGGCGTTGCGACCCCGATCCATTCCGCCTTTGCCCGCGCGCTGGTGCCGTTTGAGGCTGGCGGCCTGGCCTGACGCCTGCGCCTTGACCCGCGCGGATGTCAGAACAGCGCCAGGCCGATATTGGCAAGAGCGGTCACGCTGATCATCGCCAGCGTCAGATACATGCCCCATATGCGCGCCGGTATCACTTGCGGCGTCGAACCAAAGCCATAGGCATGCAGCAACCGACCCGCCAGCAACATCAGACCAAAGACATGCAGCAGCCAGATCGGCACCCCCTGCATCTCTGACATCAGCAGCAACAGCGCACCGATGGGCGCGTATTCGGCGCAATTGGCCTGCGTGCGCATCGCCTTCAGCACCAGCTTGTCGCCGCCATCCCCGACCGATATTTTCTGACTACGCCGGGCCAGAACCACACGGTAGCTGAGAAAAAGAAAGAGCAGGGCCAGAAGCCCGGTGTAAAGAGGTGTGACCATGGGGGGCACCTTTTTCTAGATATGCAGATGTCCTGCGCAGGCAATGTGGAGCTTTTGCGATGGTCTGGCAACTGTGCCTTCACGCGGGCCTCTACCGCGTGTCGCGCGCCAGCAGCGCGGCGGCAGGCAGGGCACGGGTGGTCTATTCCAACTCGATCAGCAGATCCTTGGCGTCAATCTGGCCACCGGGGCTGACATGGACCGCTGCCACCACCGCGTCGCGGTCGGCATGGATGCCGGTCTCCATCTTCATTGCCTCGATCGTCAGCAGCAGATCACCCGTCTTGATGCTCTGGCCGGGTTTCACGCCAACCGTGGCCACCACACCGGGCATCGGCGCGCCGATATGTCTGGCATTGCCAAGCTCGGCCTTGGGTCGTTTGGCGGTGGCGCTTTTGATCTTGCGGTTGGGCACCCGGATGACGCGGGGCTGGCCGTTCAGCTCAAAAAACACCTTGGCCTCGCCATCCTCATTGGTTTCACCGACAGCCTGCAACTGGATCACCAGCGTCTTGCCGGGGTCGATCTCGGCCTCGATCTCTTCGCCGGGTTGCATCCCGTAAAAGAAGGTGCGCGTCGGCAATGTGCGCACCGGCCCATATTCGGCGTGGCGTGCCATGTAATCGGTATAGACCTTGGGATACATCAGATATCCGTTCAGATCCTCGTCATCGACCTCCGTGCCGACAATGGCCGCCACTTCGGCCCGCGTCGCCTCAAGATCGACGGGGGGCAGATGCTTGCCGGGGCGTTCGGTCATCGGGGCCTCGCCTTTCAGCGCCTTTTTCAGGATCGCCTCGGGAAAACCGCCCGGCGGCTGGCCCAGATTGCCGCGCATCATGTCGATGACGCTGTCGGGAAAGGCCACATCGGTGCCCGGGTCTTCCACATCGGCGCGGCTGAGGCCCTGCGCCACCATCATCAGCGCCATGTCACCCACCACCTTTGACGATGGCGTGACCTTGACGATATCGCCGAACATCTGGTTCACATCCGCATACATCTGCGCCACCTCGTGCCAGCGTTCCTCAAGCCCCAGGGACCGCGCCTGCGCCTTCAGGTTGGTGAACTGACCGCCCGGCATTTCGTGCAGATAGACCTCGGAGGCCGGGGCCTGAAGGCCGCTCTCAAAAGCCGCATATTGTCCGCGCACGGCCTCGAAGTAATCGCTGATCTCGCGGATCGCCCGGATATCCAGCCCGGTATCGCGGTCGGTATGTTTCAGCGCCTCAACCACGGAACCGAGCGTCGCCTGGCTGGTATTGCCGCTGAAGCTGTCCATCGCACAATCGACAGCATCGACGCCGACCTCGGAGGCGGCAAGGATCGTGGCGCAGGCGATGCCCGCCGTATCATGGGTGTGGAAATGGATCGGCAGGCCGACCTCCTCCTTCAAAGCCTTGATCAAGATCCGGGCAGCGGCGGGTTTCAGCAGCCCGGCCATGTCCTTGAGCCCCAGAACATGCGCCCCCGCGGCTTTCAGATCCTGCCCCATCGCAACATAGTATTTCAGATCATATTTGGCGCGCTCGGGGTTCAGGATATCACCGGTATAGCAGATCGTGCCTTCGCAGATCTTGTCTGACGCCTGCACCGCATCCATCGCGACGCGCATGTTTTCAACCCAATTCAGGCTGTCAAACACCCGAAACACATCGACCCCGGTTTCGGCGGCCTGTTTCACAAAGGATTCGACCACATTATCGGGGTAATTCGTATACCCCACCCCGTTCGAGGCCCGCAGCAGCATCTGCGTCATCACATTGGGCAGGGCTGCCCGGATGTCGCGCAGCCGTTGCCAGGGGCATTCCTGCAAGAACCGATAGGCCACGTCAAAGGTGGCCCCGCCCCAGCATTCGACACTAAAGAGACCGGGCAGATTGGCGGCATAGGCCGGCGCGGCCTTGATCATGTCGATGGATCGCATGCGGGTGGCCAACAGGCTTTGATGCCCGTCGCGCATGGTCGTGTCGGTGATCAACAACTGCTTTTGCGCCGCCATCCAATCGGCCACCGCCTGCGGGCCTTTGTCCTGCAACAGATTGCGGGTGCCATAAATCGGCGTGTCGCCCAATGCCACCTTCGGCGGGCGGGCCGGTTTCAGATCGGGCTTGGGCGCGGCGCGGCCTTCGGTTTCAGGGTGACCGTTCAGGGTGATGTCGGCAATATAGGTCAGGATCCGCGTCGCGCGGTCGCGTTTGGCGCGGAACTCGAACAGCTCGGGTGTTTCGTCGATGAAGGTCGTGCTGTATTGATAATTGACGAAGGTCGGGTGCTTCAGCAGGTTTTCGACAAAGGCGATATTGGTGCTGACGCCGCGGATGCGAAACTCGCGCAAGGCCCGGTCGATGCGCGCAATCGCGGCTTCGGGGGTCGGGGCCCAGGCGGTGACCTTTTCCAGCAGGCTGTCGTAATAGCGGGTGATCACCGCGCCGGAATAGGCGGTGCCGCCATCGAGCCGAATGCCCATGCCGGTGGCCACCCGATAGGCGGTGATGCGGCCATAATCGGGGATGAAATTATTGGCCGGGTCTTCGGTGGTGATCCGGCATTGCACCGCGTGGCCATCCAGCTTCACATCATATTGGCTGGCCACACCGGTGGCCTCGACCAGGCTCTTGCCCTCGGCAATCAGGATCTGCGCGCGCACGATGTCGATGCCGGTCACTTCCTCGGTGACCGTATGTTCGACCTGCACCCGGGGGTTCACTTCGATGAAGAAGAACGCGCCGCTGTCCATATCCATCAGGAACTCGACCGTGCCGGCGCATTCGTAATTCACATGCTCGCAGAGCTTTTTGCCAAGGCGGCAGATCTCTTCGCGTTGCGCTGAGCTGAGATAGGGTGCCGGCGCGCGTTCCACCACTTTCTGATTGCGCCGCTGGACCGAACAGTCGCGTTCATAAAGGTGGTAGATCTGGCCATGGCTGTCGCCCAGGATCTGCACCTCGACATGGCGCGCGCGGGTGATCATCTTTTCCAGATAGCCCTCGCCATTGCCAAAGGCGGCTTCCGCCTCACGGCGGCCCTCTCGCAGCTTTTCCTCCAACTCGTCGGGGCCGTGGATCGGCCGCATGCCGCGCCCGCCGCCGCCCCAGGAGGCTTTCAGCATCAAGGGATAGCCCACGGCCTCGGCCTGGCTGCGGATGACCTCCATATCATCGCCCAACAGCTCGGTCGCGGGGATCACGGGCACGCCCGCCTCGATCGCTATGCGCCGGGCGCTGGCCTTGTCGCCAAGCTGGCGCATGGTTTTTGCCTTGGGGCCGATGAAGGTGATGCCGCTGGCCGCACAGGCATCGACGAATTCGGGGTTTTCCGACAGCAGCCCATAGCCCGGATGGATCGCATCCGCGCCACATTCCCTTGCCACGCGAATAATGTCTTCGATGCTCAGATAGGCCGCCACCGGCCCCAGACCTTCGCCGATCTTATAGGCCTCATCGGCCTTGAACCGGTGCAGGGACAGCTTGTCCTGCTCGGCATAGATGGCGACGGTGCGCTTGCCCATTTCATTGGCCGCACGCATCACCCGAATGGCGATCTCGCCGCGATTGGCGATCAGGATTTTCTGAAACTCGGCCATGAATTGCCCCCTCTGGTTCCGGTGGCCCGGACGCTAGGTCAAAATTGCTGCGCTGCCAATAGGCTGGCACCGATCACATTGCATATGCAGCGTTAGCGGTAACAATTTCAGTCTTTCCGGCCTGATCAGGCGGCGCATAGCGCGCATATTAGCGATCTGGCTCAGGGTCCAAATGCAAGAACCGACATTTCGCGCGCATTCCTCGACGGGGTCGAGATAGCAGCTTTCGCGCTTCGGTTAGCATGTTCGCGGTGGCATTGGTAATAAGATATCACCAAATCGGGTCAATCTGTCCTGCCGATAATCAGCCGCCCGGGCAGATCCGCCAGATTGCGCGCACCGATCTGGCCCATGCATGACGCCATGTCGGCCACCAGCATGTCATGCAGATGCCCAGGCCCCGCCGCCCCAAGCGCGCCAAGCGCATAATGCCAGGCCCGTGCCATCATCACGAAATCCGCCCCCAGGGCCAAGGCCCGCAAAATATCGAGCCCGCCTTCGACACCGCTGTCGAAAATCACCGGCAGCGATGTTGTTTCCCGAATCGCAGGCAGCGCCTCGATCGCGGACAAGGCCGCGTCAAACTGCCGCCCGGCATGGTTCGACACCCAGATCGCATCGACCCCCGCCGCCTCAAGCCGGGGCACGTAGCGCGCATCCATCACCCCCTTGACCACCAGCTTGCCGGCCCATTGGCGGCGCAATTCCTCCAGATAGGCCCAATCGGGTGCCGTGCGCAGCAGATAGCCGATATGCGCGGTCGAGGGCAGACGGCCGGTGGTCTGGGAATATTTGTCCAGAAAGCGCATCCGCGGCCGCCCTGCGCGCAGCGTGCCGGCCGCCCATGCCGGGCAAAGGGCCACCTGCGCCATCAGGCGCGGCGTCAGGCGGGGCGGTTGCACCAACCCGCCCCGGGTCTGACGTTCACGGCGCGAGGCGACCGGCACATCGACGGTCAGCACCAATGTCTCGAACCCGGCCTCACGCGCCCGGGCCAACATATCAGTGCGAATATCCGCGTCGTGCGGTGGATAGAGCTGGAACCAGCCCTGACCCTGCGCAATCGGGCCAATGACCTCCGGCAACTCGGTGGCAACGGTCGATAATCCGTAAGGGATGCCCAAAGCACCGGCATGGGCCGCCAGCAGGCGCTCGGCCCGGGGCCAGATCAGGCCCGACATGCCAACCGGCGCAATCCCGAACGGCACCGGGTAGCTGCGCCCCATCAAAGAACAGCTCAGATCTGCCGCCCCTTCCCCCTCCAGAATCGCGGGGTGAAACAGAACCTCATCCAGCTTGACACGGTTGCGGCGCAATGTGGCTTCGCGCCCGGTGCCGCTATCGAGATACTCCCAGACAAAATGCGGGATGCGCGCCCGCGCGCGCGCCTTCAGATCGGAAAGACCGGGATATCGGCTGTGCAAATCCATCTCCGGCACCCAACCGCGCCCTGCGGCCCCTGTCCAGACCCATTCACCCGATATCAAGGTTAATGCACCCGCCCCGCTTCTTTGCGCAACAAATATCCCCGCCCATTGCCCGGCAGGCGGCGCATGCCGCCGCAAGGGGAGGCTCCTGCCCTCACCACGGGTACAAGGGCGGGCGCAGGCAGAACAGAGTGTGAACAAGGCTTTAATTCATCTTCAGCCTGCGCTAGGTTCGCGCGTATGGATATTTTCGATGATGAAACCGCCTTTGCCTCGGCCTCGCTATCGGCGCGTGCCATGGCCGCGCGGCCGCAGCCCTATCTTGACGGGCTG
>NZ_JBTUJH010000108.1:0-8099 GCF_058343375.1 Alterinioella sp. | reverse complement strand
CCCATTGAGCAGCAGTGGGCAGGGCTGAGACCGGGCTCCCCCGAGAATGTGCCCTTTGTCGGTGAGCATCCCGATATTTCAGGGCTTTTTGTGTGTTCCGGTCATTTCCGCAATGGGATTGCGCTCGGCCCGGCCTCCGCTCGCCTGGCCGTCGACCTGATGCTGGGGCGCGAACCTTTGTTTGACCCCGCGCCCTACCGCCTTGTCCGCAAGTAGGCCCATTTAAGTACCTAATTAGACTTAATCTATTTTCCAATTTATAATTATTCTAAATGTTGAGATCCCAGCCCCATTCGAAGGCCGATATTGTCGCCTTGCTGCGTCGTCATGGCATCAGCCCGACGAACCAGCGCGTGTTGATCGCGCGCATGCTGTTTTCACACGGAGCGCATTATTCCGCCGAGGACGTTTTCCGGATAGTGAACAAGGACGGCCCGCAGGCGTCCAAAGCCACTGTTTACAATACCCTGGGCCTGCTGGCTTCGAAGGGCGTGATCCGGGAAGTCATCGCCGATCCGGGGCGCGTCTTCTATGACCCCAATACCGCGCCGCACCATCATTTTTTCGATGAGGATACCGGCGAGTTGACGGACATCGACGCGCGGGACGTCCATGTCACCGGGTTGCCGCCGCTTCCAAAAGGCGCCAATCTCCAGGGCGTGGATGTCATTGTGCGTCTGCGTCAGTCAAAATAGGTCTTTTCCGCGCACTGTAACTTTTCCGCCGTCTTTGGCGCATACCTTCCTTTGGCCCGCGTGCTTGGATATTGGTGTGTTTTATGAATGGCCTTATACTCCCGGCGCGCGCCTATCTCCTTAGGACAAGAAATGGATATGGCCGATGCATGGGTTCACCCTCGAGGTGCCGCCACGGATGGCATGTATATGGTTCGACGATGGCCGGTGTAGCTCAGTTGGTAGAGCAACTGATTCGTAATCAGTAGGTCGGAGGTTCGACTCCTCTCGCCGGCACCATTCCCTTCAACGGGTTATGGCGATTTTCGCGATGGGTGGTTGTTCCGAAATTTCCCGTTGTTGCCAGGGGTGCGAGTGGATTTGCCTGGCTGCTTTTGCGCTTGTGGCGTCACTCTGGAATGCCTCAGTTCAGGCCGATCATTCTTCGGGCTGTTGACGAGGGTGCTGACCGGGTAGGCCTCCAGCTCATCGTGCGGATAAAGACGGAGCAGCGGCAGGACCGCAGCGGCGTCTTGCAGCGCGCGTGCGCAACCGACGAGGGTAAGCTCCAGATCGTGCTGGAAGGCGAGGGGTTGGACGATCCCGCCACCGCCGAAGGTGCGGTGACCTGCTGCAGCGCCAGCAGGACTTGGTGCGTCGGACACGCTAGAATCCAGACAGATGACCCTTACCGAACTCCGTTACATCGTGATCCTTGCGCGGGAGCGCCATTTTGGCCGTGCCGCCGAGGCCTGCTTCGTCAGCCAGCCGACCCTGAGCGTGGCAGTGAAGAAGCTGGAGGACGAGCTGGGTGTGGCATTGTTCGAGCGCGGCAAGATCGAAGTCGCGATAACGCCGGTGGGCGAACGCATCGCCGAGCAGGCGCGGCGGGTGCTCGACGAAATTGAAGGTTTAAAGTGCATCGCCCAGCAGGCGCAGGACCCGCTTGTGGGTCCGCTGCGTATCGGCGCGATTTACACCATTGGCCCCTATCTGTTTCCGCGCCTCGTGCCGATCCTGCACGATACCGCCCCGCAGATGCCGCTCGTGATCGAGGAGAACTACACTGCGCGGCTGCGCGAGCGGCTGGTGCAGGGTGAGCTCGATGCGGTGCTGGTGTGCCTGCCGTTCGAGGAACCGGGCGTCGTCACGCTGCCACTCTACGACGAGCCGTTCATGGTGATGGCGCCGGCCAAACACGCTTGGGCCAAGCGCAAGGCCATCGCCACCGACAATCTTTCCAGTGAAACCGTGTTGCTGCTCGGTGCCGGCCACTGTTTCCGCGACCAAGTGGTAGCCGCCTGCCCGAGCTGTGTGAGTCCCGCGCCAGTAGAAGGCAGCCTGCAGATGGCTGTCGAGGGTAGCTCGCTCGAAACCATCCGCCACATGGTGGCCTCGGGTATGGGCGTCACCGTGCTGCCGTGTACCGCGGCCTCCGGCCCCGGCCACTATGCTTTAAAGCTCACGATCATCCGTGAGTTCAGTGACCCGCCGCAACGACGCGTGGCGCTCGCCTGGCGTGTGAGCTATCCGCGCCCGCAGGCCATCGAGGCGCTGCGCCGGGCGATCCGCGCCTGTGCGCTCGATTGCGTGACCTATCTCGGCGGTCCCACCGCTTGAAACCGGTTTATTTGGGCGGATTTCGCTGATAGCTATACATTATAGGCCCCATACCGAGATTCAATTAGAATCTGTCATTAACATTCTCGTAGTCTGTGCTCCAGGCCGTGTGCCGGGGCAATGCTTGATGTTTGTCAATACCCCTCCTCGCATAAGGTCTAGTATCCGTCCTCTGTCGCACGGCAAGGCGAATCCGTTCAACCCGACAATGACAGGAGAAGTCACATGTCAACCGAAGCAAAATGCCCGTTCCATCATACTGCTGGTGCCGGCCCGTCGAACCGGGACTGGTGGCCGAACCAGTTGAAGCTCGATGTGCTGCGCCAGCATTCCTCCAAGTCCAATCCAATGGGAGAGGACTTCAACTACGCCGAAGAATTCAAGACGCTCGATCTGGAGGCCGTGAAGAAGGACCTCCGCGAACTGATGACCCAGTCACAGGATTGGTGGCCGGCGGACTTCGGCCACTACGGACCTTTTTTCGTTCGCATGGCATGGCACAGTGCGGGCACCTACCGCACCGGCGATGGCCGCGGCGGCGCCGGAACCGGCAACCAGCGCTTTGCACCCATCAACAGTTGGCCCGACAACGTCAATCTCGACAAGGCGCGTCGGCTGATCTGGCCGATCAAACAGAAGTATGGCCGGAAAATCTCCTGGGCTGACCTGATCATTCTCACCGGCAACGTCGCGCTGGAATCGATGGGCTTCAAGACCTTCGGCTTCGGCGGCGGACGTGAGGACATCTGGGAACCGGAAAAGGACGTCTACTGGGGTGCCGAGAAAAAGTGGCTGGAGGACCAGCGCTACTCCGGCGAGCGCAATCTCGAGAATCCGCTCGCGGCCGTGCAGATGGGACTGATCTATGTCAACCCGGAGGGCCCCAACGGCAACCCGGATCCGGTCGCGGCGGCCAGGGACATCCGCGAGACCTTCGCACGCATGGCGATGAACGACGAAGAGACGGTGGCGCTCATCGCGGGCGGTCACACCTTTGGCAAGACCCACGGCGCGGGTCCAGCCTCCCATGTGGGTCCCGAGCCGGAAGCGGCCGACATCGAGGAGCAGGGCCTGGGCTGGAAGAGCAGCTTCGGCACCGGCAAGGGTGGCGATACGATCTCTAGCGGCCTGGAAGTTACCTGGACCACCACGCCCACGAAGTGGAGCAACAACTTCTTCTGGAACCTGTTCGGCTACGAATGGGAACTGACCAAGAGCCCGGCCGGTGCACATCAGTGGACGCCGAAGGGTGGCGCAGGCGCTGGTACTGTGCCGCATGCCCATGACAAGTCCAAGCGTATCGCGCCTACTATGCTGACCACGGATCTCTCCCTGCGTTTCGACCCGGCCTACGAAAAAATCTCTCGGCGCTTCATGGAGAACCCGGACGAGTTTGCGGACGCGTTTGCCCGGGCGTGGTTCAAGCTGACGCACCGTGACATGGGGCCGCGCGCACGCTATCTCGGCCCGGAGGTTCCTGCCGAAGAGCTGATCTGGCAAGACCCCATCCCCGCGGTCAATCACAAGTTGATCGATGAGAAGGACATTGCCGACCTCAAGGGCAAGGTGCTGGCTTCGGGTCTGTCGGTCTCGCAACTGGTGTCGACCGCCTGGGCGTCGGCGTCCACGTTCCGGGGCTCCGACATGCGCGGCGGCGCGAATGGTGCCCGCATCCGTCTGGCGCCGCAGTAGGATTGGGAAGTCAACCAGCCGGCCCAGCTGGCCAAGGTGCTCACGACCCTGGAGGGCATCCAGAGCGAGTTCAACCGCGCGCAGACTGGCGGCAAAAAGCTGTCTCTGGCGGACCTGATCGTCTTGGCTGGTTGCGCAGGTATTGAGAAAGCGGCAAAGAATGCCGGTTTCAAGGTGATGGTTCCATTCTCACCGGGCCGCATGGACGCGTCGCTAGAGCAAACCGATGTTGAGGCCTTTGCCGTACTGGAGCCGATTGCGGATGGTTTCCGTAACTATCAAAAGGCCAAGTACACCGTCGCGGCCGAGGACCTGCTGGTGGACAAGGCGCAACTGCTGATGCTGACCCCACCGCAGATGACGGTGCTGGTTGGCGGCATGCGTGTCCTGAACACCAACGTCGGCCAGACCAAGCATGGTGTCTTCACCGACCGTCCGGAGGCTCTTACCAACGACTTCTTCGTGAACCTGCTCGACATGAACACCACCTGGAAGCCAACCTCTGCAGACAAAGACCTGTTTGAAGGCAGCGATCGCAAGACCGGCAAACCGAAGTGGACTGGCACCCGTGTCGACCTGATCTTCGGCTCAAACTCCGAGTTGCGCGCCCTGGCCGAGGTCTATGCTACGGCGGACGCGCAGAAGAAGTTTGTCCATGACTTTGTGGCGGCTTGGAGCAAGGTGATGAACCTGGATCGCTTCGATCTTGCGTGATTCCGGGGGAGCGGTCTTAAGGGTTTCGGGATCGATACAAGG
This sequence comes from Alterinioella sp., assembly GCF_058343375.1. NCBI lineage: Bacteria > Pseudomonadati > Pseudomonadota > Alphaproteobacteria > Rhodobacterales > Paracoccaceae > Alterinioella > Alterinioella sp. Next base: position 3,357 of record NZ_JBTUJH010000108.1, on the reverse strand, counting down.
TAAGTGAAGGCCGCATAAGCAGTAAGGAACAGGCGCGCGAGATTTGTTCCGCGCACCCTTTTTTTCTGAATCAACCCAGTAAGGTGAACAGCATGAAAGCGTTATTGATCAACCCCGAAAACAGGTCGATCGAGCACATAGACATTGGTGGGCATAAAGACATCGCCAAGGTGATCGGTTACGACACCATCGAATCAGATGCCGTCGGCACTGCGGACGACCGTTTCTATTTCGACGAGGAATGCTTCCTGCGTAGCACCAAGGGGCGTTTTCAGATTGACAGTGTTATCCCAGTGTCGGACAAGGCGGTGCTGATTGGCGCGGCCGATGAAGGCAAGACGCTGTGCGATCCGCACAGCCGTATCAAGTATCTTTGATCGTCGTCATGATGGTCGTCACGATGCGTCCGGCCACGCCGGCTGACCTCGATGCGATCAATGCCGTGATCGAGCACGCAGTCATGACCTGGAACTTGCCGGAGCGCGTGAAGCGCTTGACACTGCCAAGCTACCGCTACAACGCGTGTGACCTGGAGCACCTGGACATCGTGGTGGCCGAAGACGTTGGACACAGTGTGCGTGGCGTGGCTGCTTGGGAGCTGGCCAGTGCGCGCGACTTGCCGGCGGGCAACACCGGCCTGTTGCTGCATGGCCTTTATGTTGATCCGCAGCGACAGCGCGGTGGCGTAGGTAGCCAGCTGCTCGATGCCGCCGCGCGCGCTGCACGCGAGCAGGGCTTCGACGGCCTGCTGGTGAAGGCTCGACCCGAGGCCAAGGGATTCTTTTTGGCCCGCGGGTTTGTACCGCTGCCGGTGACGGATGCAGAGCGCGATTATCCCCACCGCTTCTGGAAGCCCGTAGCCGGAAACGGCTGAACATCCGGCGCCTGAGCGATAGCGCCGGGCCATGAAATACATATGCAGGTTCAATTAGAAAAGTCCGCGCTCGGGATGTATGGTCACTCCATGGCCGCGAGTCACGCGGTAATCGTTCAAAACCGGAGGTGAACCATGTCTGCATTGGAGTTCTATACCAGCCAGTTCATTTCGTCTACGCCGGGCGACGCACCGGCCGAGGGGATTGTCTCGATGCTGCGCCGATTCGGGCATGCGCTCATGTCCGCCGGACACCGCGAGGTGACGGCATGAACAACGAGATCACGCATTCCGTGAATGCCGGTGACACTGGCTCGGACCGCTGGTGGCAGCAGGTACTCGCTTTCGGTTGCCTGCTGGAAGCGCAAGTTCAAACCAAAACGCCACCGAAGACCGCGACACCGGCCGCGTTCATCGTCATGCCGTGAGGAGTGCGCCGATCATGCATACCAATCCAATGACCCTGACTGCCGGCAGCTCGCCCCGCGTCGCGGGGCCGTGGCTGCGGCGGGTGACCGTCGGCGGAACGCTGTTTTTTATCGTGAAAGGCCTGACGTGGCTCGTCGCCGGCAAAACGGCGCTGGTCGTGGCGCGCGGCAACACCCTGCGCACGCTGGTGAAGCACCTGCATGGGCTCGACATTCCTGAGATTGAGTGGTTGGAAATTGCCACCGTCCGGTCGCTGATCTACGTACCGGGCTATTCCCCTTAGGCGGTCGTGCCATTGCCGAAAGCTATCGGGGCGGTTTAGTGAATTCATTGGCCGTGCGCGACCCCGGGCCCTACTATTCCAGTACAGAAACACGCTGGAATGAACAGGAGACAGCGCTATGACTAAGACCGCCAGTTTCGCCGTTGTACACTTTACCGTCGCTTTTGGTGTCGGCTTCGCCATGACCGGCAGCGTGCTCGTGGGCGGGGCGATCGCCTTGGTGGAGCCCGCCGTTAACACGGTGGCATACTATGTCCATGAGAAGTTCTGGGAGCGTGTTGGCCGTCGCGCGACGCACAGCACCGCACAGGTTGTCGCGTAACATTTCAAACAACGGTAACAGGAGACTCGTCATGGCGCAGGCAATCGATATCGGCATCAGCAACGACGACCGGGCGGCCATCGCCGAGGGGCTGTCGCGGCTGCTCGCCGACAGCTACACGCTCTACCTCAAGACCCACAACTTCCACTGGAACGTGATCGGGCCGATGTTCAACACCCTGCATCTCATGTTCGAGGCGCAGTACAACGAGATCGCGCTGGCGGTGGATCTCATCGCCGGACGCATCCGTGCCCTCGGTTATTCGGCCCCGGGCACGTACGCCAAGTTCGCGCGCCTCGGTTCGATCAAGGATGCACAGGGTGTACCCAAGGCCGAAGACATGATCCGTGAATTCGTGGCCGGGCAGGAAGCAGGGTGCGCACCGCGGGCGTGGTGTTTCCCGTCGTCGAAAAGGCCAGTGACGAGCCGAGCGCCGATTTGCTCACCCAGCGTATGCAGGTGCATGAGAAGAATGCCTGGATGCTGCACAGCTTGCTCGAGCACTGAGCTCCTCGTCGCTTAGCCCGCAAGGTGACGGAGGAAGCTGCGGCCCTTTACCGCAGTGCGCGCTGTCGCGCGGGTAGAGGCTGTATGCTTTGCGACCGTTCGTCGCCAGCATTCTGGTATCGTGCGTCTTTGTCCGCGGCGACCATGCAACGCCACTGCTGAAGCTCTCGATGTGGGCGTTCTCGACCGGTTTGCCGGGGGGGGTGAAGTGGAGCTTGATGCCGGTTCTGGTATGCCCAGGCATCCAGGGCTTTGCCGGCGAACTTCGGGTCGTTGTCCACGGTGATGATCGCAGGCAGTCCACGTGTGGCGGCCAGCTGTTCGGCAAGTATGCTATATATGCTATACGGTCACGGTTTGACACGACCCGGGAGAAAGCCGCCAAAGAACACTCGGACCTCGCTACCGAGATCAAGACCTTCCAACTCCGCGACCTGGGCGCCAAGACCGCGACTGACAAGGCGGAGTCAAAGAGCCTTGGAAGCCGCGCAACGCTAGCTCGGCCACGCCTCGATCACCACGACCGAAATCTACATCCGTAACCGCCGCGGCAAACAGTCGGGCCCGGCCAAATGATGTCCCACAACGGCACGGCAGTCTTTGATTCTTCTGGAATTTTTCCGCGCTTTCAGGTACAAATTGCGGAACCGAAAAGCCGGTATGGCCTTGAACCGACGGACTTTATTACACAGATTCGTAATCAGTTAGGTCGTAGGTTCGACTCTTCTCGCCGGCACCATTATCCTGTTCAGCACCCCATAATGCCCGATTTTGTTACCGATAAAGGGGGTGTAGACACTGCTGTCCCACTTACGCGTCATTCCCGCGAAGGCGGGAATCCAGCGGTCTGAACGAGTATACCCATCAACAACTTACTGGATGCCTGCCTACGCAGGCATGACGAATTCGGTGTTTTATGATTTCATGTCCACATAGGTGTTT
>NZ_JBTUJH010000107.1:0-28506 GCF_058343375.1 Alterinioella sp. | reverse complement strand
GCCCGGCCCTGGACCGGGCATTTGCCGGGCCGGTGGGGCGGCATGGATGCGGCGCAGATGGAGGCGGAAGGCTATCTCGATGACAATGGCTGGCCGCTGCAGATGCCGCCCGGGGTCGAGGCGTTGGAAAGCTTCATCCTGACCGATCTGCCCGAGGCCGCGACCGGCACCATCGGACGCTACCGGGTGACCTGGCAGGGGCAGGGCGCGTTTTCCATTGGCGGGCGCGCCACCGGCGTCACGATGGGTGACGGGCAGGGCTGGTTCAGTTTCACGCCCGGTGAAGGTCCGGTCGCCCTGCGGATCGAGGCGACGGATATGGCCGATCCCATTCGCAACATCACCGTGCTGCGCGAGGATCAGATTGCGCTGTTTGAATTGGGCGAGGTCTTCAACCCCGACTGGATCGCCCGGGTGCGCGATCTGCGCGTGGTGCGGTTCATGGATTGGATGGATACCAACGCGTCACCGCAACGGGTCTGGGAGGATCGCCCGCGTCTGGACGACTATACCTATATCCGCCGGGGCGTGCCGGTCGAAATTCTGGTGCGACTGGCCAATGAGATCGGCGCGGATCCGTGGTTCACCCTGCCGCATATGGCCGATGATGCCTATTACCGGGCCTTCGCGGAATATGTCGAGGCGCGGCTCGATCCTGACCTGATCGCCTATGCGGAATGGTCCAATGAGGCGTGGAATTTCCTGTTCCCGCAGGCGACATGGGCGGCCGAACAGGCGGCGGCGCGGTGGGACGGGGCAGAGGGCGACGCCTGGATGCAATATGGCGGCCTGCGCGCCGCCGAGATGGCCGATATCTGGGGCGATGTGTTTCAGGGTCAACAGGATCGGCTGATCCGCGTGGTGGCGACGCAAACCGCCTGGCCGGGGCTGGAGGCGGCGCTGCTGGAGGCCCCGCTGGCGCAGGCCGAAGGGCGCGCGGCCCCCGCAGGCAGCTTTGACGCCTATGCGCTTGGCGGGTATTTCGGCTATGAGCTGGGAACCGAGGAATATGGCGACCGCCTGCGCCGCTGGATCGCCGATGGCGAGGCCACGGAACGGGTGACGCGGGCCTTGCGGCGCGGGTCAGTCGCTGAACTGACCGAGGAGTTTTTTCCCTATCACGCCGAAGTTGCGGCGCGCTACGGGTTGCGCCTGATCATGTATGAGGGCGGCACCCATATCGTGGGCCAGGGCGGCGCGGTCGAGGATGCCGCGCTGACCGAATTTTTCACCGCCTATAATTACAGCCCCGAAATGGCCGCGCTTTATGCCGATCTTCTGACCGGCTGGCGCGCAGCGGGCGGCACGCTTTTCAATGCTTTTGTCGATGTCAGCGCCCCGACAATCTGGGGCAGTTGGGGCGCGCTCAGGCATCTCGATGATGCCAACCCGCGTTGGGCCACGCTGGAGGCCTATAACGCGGTCGCCGGGTCGGGATGGGAGGATCGCCGCGCCGGGGCTTTCGCGCAAGGCGTCTACCGCATGGGCGGCGATGGCGATGATCTTCTGACCGGAACCGATCAGCCGGATGTGTTTGTGGCAGGCGGCGGCAATGACGTGCTGTTTCTTGGTCCCGGTGACCGCGCCCATGGCGGGCCGGGGCGCGACCGGGCGGTGTTTTCGGGACGTGCCGCAGATTATGCATTGGTCGAGGATGGCATTTTGCGCATCCTCAATGGCCCCGGCGGCGCCATTCGGCTGGTCGCGGTGGAAGAGGCAGAATTCAGTGACGAACCCGGCGTGCTATATGCGCTGGACACGGATGGCGGATGAACGGAATGCCAATCTCATCCCCAAATGGCTCGGATCAGCATGTCGGCACCGCGCCCGGAATGGAACCCCTCCACGATCCGCGCTCGGCCCGCGATGGCCAGGCCCTTGGCGCGGGCCGGGTCATCGGCCAGTGCTGCAATCGCCGCGGCCAGCCGGGCCGGGTCTTTCGGGGGCACCAGAACGCCGTCGATACCGTCACGGATCAGCTCGGGCACACCGCCCGCATTGGTGCCGATGGTCGGAATGCCACAGCTCATCGCCTCCATCAGCGCCACGCCAAGCGGTTCATGCCAGCTGGCCAATGCAAAGACATGCGCGGCCTGGATTTGTGCTTTCACCGTCTCAGCGTCGATCGGGCCGAGCAGGCGGACATGGTTTTCAAGGTCAAGCTCGATGATTTTCGCGGCCAGTTCATGGCGATAGCCGGAGCCGCCCAAATCATCCTCGCCCGCGATGGCAAGTCCCACGTCGCGGCCCGCATCGCGCAGGATCCGAATGGCGGCCATAAGATCCTGATGGCCCTTGACGATATTGAGCCGGCCGCAGGAAAAAATCCGCAAGGGCGCGCCGGGCTGGACCGGGATATAGGGCCCGGCAGGGGCAAAATCATCGGTATCGACGCCCATCGGCTGGATCAGCAGGCGGTCGGGCAGATCGTCGGGCAGATCGGCCTGGATCTCGGTGCGCAGTTTCGCGGTGATGATGGTGGCAAAGGCGGCATGGCGCCATTTGAACCCCTGCGCCGGCCCGTAATCGGACAGCGGCCCGTGCAGCGTCAGCGAATAATCCGGCCCCCCCATGCGTTTGGCAATCGCCGCCAGCAAGGCCGCACGGCCGCAGGAATGGACATGGAGATGGGAAATGCCGCGGGCTTTGCAGTCGCGGATCAGGATTTGCGCCGCCGGGATCGACAGCGCGATATCCCTGGCCGCGCCGCGTTGGCGCAGCAATTCAGCATAGGGCAGCCGGGGCAGGGCGGCCAGCCCCGCCATCAGATCGGCGCGCCCCAGATAGGTGGTGCGCGCCATGGCCGCGTCCGACCAGTCATGCGCGATCAGACCGGCGGGCGGCGGCCGGGTCGAATAGAGATGCAGCTCGATGCCGCGCGCCTCGAGCTCTGCGATTTCGCGCCAGAAGAAGATATGCGTCTGACCGGGAAATTGCGGCACCAGATAGCCGAGTTTGCGCGTCAAGATGGGGCCTCGTCCAATGGGGTTGCGGCCAACTTGCGGATTTTCGCCTGCAAGGTCAAAGGCAAAAGGGGATGGCTGTGATCTCGGTCATCATCCCCGCGCATAATGAGGAACGCTTCCTGGGGCTTTGCCTGCAGGCCCTTCTTGCCTGCGATCCGGTGGCAGTGCCGGTTGAGGTGATCGTTGTGGCCAACGGGTGCCGCGATGGCACGGCGGCCGTGGCGCAGGGCTTTGCCGATCAGATCATGCGCAAGGGCTGGGGCTATCGGGTGCTCGATCTGGCCCAGGGCGGCAAGCCGGGGGCGCTGAATGCCGGCGATGATGCCGCGCGCCACCCCGCGCGGGCCTATCTGGATGCCGATGTGACCATCGCCCCGGCCATGTTGGCGGCGCTCTGGGCCGCGCTGGAACGCCCCGAGCCGGTCTATGCCAGCGGCCGCGTCTCGATCTGCGCCGAAGGCCTGGTCAGCCGCCGATATGCCCGGTTCTGGGCGCGGCTGCCTTTCATGGCGGCGGGCGTTCCTGGCTGCGGGATCTTTGCCGTCAATGGTGCGGGTCGGGCGCGGTGGCGGGCCTTTCCGCAGATCATTTCAGATGACACCTATGTGCGGCTGCATTTCCGCCCCGAGGAACGCCAGCTTGTCGATGCCCGCTATGATTGGCCGATCGCCGAAGGGTTCGCGGCTTTGGTGAAAGTGCGCCGCAGGCAGGATGCGGGCGTCGGCGAAATTGCCCGCAACTACCCCGCGCTTTTGGCCAATGACGATACCGCCCGCCTTGGCGCAAAGGGTGCTTTCCGGCTTGCGCTGGCCGATCCCATGGGCTTTGCCACCTATGCGCTTGTATCTCTGGCGGTGCGCGTTCTGCCCGCCCCGCGCAGCTGGAGCCGTGGACGATGATCGCCAGTTTGCGCAATCTCACCCAGGGCAGTGGCCTGATGCCGCGCGCCATGCGCAGCGCCGGGCTGAACCTGATGGGGTTCGGCTTCAGCCAGGTGCTCCGGCTTGGCACGAACCTGATCCTGACGCGGCTGCTGTTTCCCGAGGCCTTCGGCGTGATGGCCATGGTCTCGGTCTTTCTGATGGGGCTGGCGATGTTCTCGGATGTCGGCGTCGGCCCCGCGATCATGCAAAGCAAGCGCGGCGATGACCAGGATTTCCTGAACACGGCCTGGACCATTCAGATCATTCGCGGCACCGCCCTTTTTCTGGTCGCCTGCGCGCTGACCTGGCCCATGGCGCTGTATTTCGGTGAACCCGATCTGATCTGGTTTCTGCCGGTTGCCGCCCTGACGCAGCTTATCCTCGGGTTTCTGCCAACGCGATATGAGACCGCCAACCGGCACCTGCGTGCGGGCCGGGTGACGGTGCTGGACATGGCCACGCAGATCATCGGTGTCGTCATCGCGGTGGCGCTGGCATGGTGGTGGCAAAGCGTGTGGGCGCTGGTTATCTCGGGCGTGATTTCGGCCGCAGCACAGGTCATTCTGTTTGATCTTTTCCTGCCCGGCGAGCGCAACAGGCTGCGATGGGAGGCCGCGGCGCGCCACGAGCTGATCCATTTCGGCAAATGGGTGTTTCTCAGCACCATCGCGGGTTTTGCCATCGGGCAGGCCGATAAGGTGGTGATTGGCGGCTATCTCAGCACGCATGATTTCGGCATCTACAATATCGGGTTTTTCTGGGCCTCTTTCCCGCTGATGATGGGCTCGGTCGTGGTGCGCAAGGTGATGATCCCGATCTACCGGGAAAGCCCGCCGGGCGAGAGCCGCGAGAATTTCCTGCGCCTGCGCCGGATAAGGGTGCTGGCGACGGCGGGCATGATCGCGCTGGTGATGGTGCCCGCGTTTTTCGGGCAATGGCTGATCGCGCTGCTTTATGATCCGCGCTATCTGGCGGCGGGCGGTGTGGTGGTGCTGATTTCGGCGATGCAGATCCCGGCCATTATTGGCGTGACTTACGATCAGGCGGCCCTGGCGGCGGGCGATAGCAAACGGTTTTTCGTGCTGGCAGCGACGCGGGCGGTGTTTGTCGTGGTGGGCATGGTTCTGGGGATCACCTATTGGGGGTTGCCGGGGGCGCTGCTGGGGCAGGGGGTTGCCATGCTGGCGGCCCATCCCGTGGTGGGCTGGCTGGCGGCGCGTCAGCGGGCCTGGGATCCGCTGCATGACGCCGTGTTCTACGTGATCGGTGGCGCGCTGGCCGGGGCAGCGCTGTGGCTGAACTGGCCTTTGATCATGGCGCTGAGCGCGTTTCAGGCGGGGTGAAGCCGTTTGGAAACGGCTTGTCTACGCTGGTTCGAACCAGCGTAAAAAAAGGCCTTCGAAGGCCTTTGCCCATCCGCGCCGATGCGCGTTGTGCAAAAGAAAAAGGAGGAAAGTGCAGGCTTCTGTTGCCAGGTGCCTGCGAACCCCGCCTTACACGGCTAGGCGTAAGGACTTAGTTTCGGCGACTTAAGCAGCTTACGCTGCCAGAGCCATTGCCGGAGCACGATTGTCATTTGCAATTGTACTTGTTTCGCCGATAACGGTGGCAGACAGCCGAGACAAAGCTAACCCCTTTAGACGTTCGTCGATCCTGTTTCGGCCCCATGATCCCCAAATGAAGGATATTGGTGGAGCCGCCGGGTACCGCCCCCGGGTCCGATCCGCTTATGACGAGCGCGTTTATGTCCATATTCCCCCGAGGGGGACAATTCAAACATAGGCCAGTCAAGCCCGCCGTTCAAGACATCCCTGCGTTCAAGTTTTCCGGATCAGTCCGGTTGCGCAAAATCCTGCCCTGGGCTACTTTTTTATGACTATTACTTGCAAGAAACGGAGAATGCTGATGCGTGTGAAGATTTTCAAGGTGGCGGCCCTTGCGGCAGCAATGATGTTCGGGTCTGTTTTCGGTGCCATGGCGCAAAGCACATGCCCCGACAATGCACTGTCATTGCAGGGCGCGACAACCTGTAGCTGTGCTTCGGGCGACTCGAACGCAGCGATATGGGGCAGCGGGCCCTATACGGCCGACAGCGACATCTGCACCGCGGCGCGCCATGCCGGGGCGATCGGTTCGGGCGGCGGTGTGATCCAGGTGGTGATGGCACCGGGGCAAAGCAGCTATCCCGGGACTGCCGCCAATGGCATCACTTCCAGCAGCTGGGCCGAATATAACTCCAGCTACTATGTATACTTGGTTCAGGCTGGCAGCGTGCAGGCCTGCGGGCGCATGCCTACGGGGCAGGATGTCTATGTGTGCAGCTGCGCCGCCGGTGCGGCCGCTGGCACGGCCTGGGGCAGCGGGCCCTATACGGATGACAGCAATATCTGTGCGGCCGCGACCCATGCCGGGATCATCAGCGGCAGCGGTGGCATTGTGCGGGCCCTGGCAGCACCGGGATTGCAATCCTATCGCGGCTCGGCCTGGAACGGAATCACCACCAGCGATTACGGCTCTTGGGGCCGGTCGATCATCTTCGACAGAAACTAAAAGCGCTATGGCACTTCTCGGAAAAACCTGAACCACCTGACGCTGCCTGAAATCAAAGATTTCAAGGCGTTAGGCGATAGACCCGGTCTCAGCTATTTCGAGAAGTGCCTTCAGGGTCCTGACCCTAAGCCGGTTTCGGGCCGGTGACTGCCGCCAGCCAGTCGCGTGCGGCGGCTTCATCCGTCGGCGCGAAGGACCGGATTTCGAGGTTGGGTATCAGCAGGCTTTCAACCGCGGCGGCGTTTTTCAGCCAGCCCTGATCGGTCATCACGGCAACCCGGTCGATCTTGCGCACCATGGCCATCAGTTGCGCCCAATGGCGCAATTCCACGCCGATGGCCCCAAGCGTCGGCCAGCTGACATCATGGGCCCGCAGCAACATGGCCCCATGCGACATCTGGCGCAGGATCGGCACCAGCATGTCCAGCGCGATCTCCATTCCGATGGCATCCATGCGGCCGGTTGACTCGACGACAAGCAGGTTGGGGGCTTCCAGTTCGGCGGTGAAGCTTGGTTCGGTCATGGCGGCCTCCTGATTTGGTGCGATTGGCCCCATCTATTGCCCGGATCGGTGGCGCGCACATTGATACGGGTCAAAGCCGGGGCCGAAACTGCCTGCCTGGGCTACATCGAGAAGGAGGTGCCGCAGCCACAAGAGGATGATGCGTTGGGGTTTTCGATCACGAAGCGCGCGCCGATCAGCTCATCGGAGAAATCAATCACCGCATTGGACAGGAACGGCAGCGATACCGTGTCGATCACCACCTTTTGTCCGGCCCCTTCGAGGATCAGATCATCGCTTTTGGCGTCATCCAGCGAAATATCATACTGAAACCCGGAACAGCCGCCACCCTCGACCGCGACGCGCAGCGCCTTGGCGGCGTCGGTGCCGTCATTGATCTCGGCCAGCCGGGCAAAGGCGCGATCGGTGACTTTCGGGGGCAGGGTCAGCATGGGGTCGCTCCGCGAGTAAAGGGGGGGGCTTGGATATAAGATAGGCGGCGGCGGCGGTGACCTCAAGCCTTGAGCTGCGCGCGCCCCTCGTCACCGGGCAAAGCCACTGATAGAATGATGAAAACCGGCAATGACCGCAACCAGAAGGCCGCTTGTCTCATGATCGCCCCCTATGCCTGTGATCCGGCGCAAAGCCGGGGCCGCCGCGTGGCGGAAAAGGAAAGCGCCTTTCGGTCTCCGTTTCAGCGCGACCGTGACCGGATCATCCATGCCGGGGCGTTTCGCCGCCTCAAGCACAAGACGCAAGTGTTTGTCGAGCATGAGGGCGATTATTTCCGCACCCGGCTGACCCATTCCATCGAGGTGGCGCAGGTGGCGCGCACCATCGCGCGTGCGTTGGGGTTGAACGAGGATCTGACCGAGGCGGTGGCGCTGGCGCATGATTTCGGTCACACGCCCTTTGGTCATACCGGCGAGGATGCGCTGAACGCGCTGATGGCCCCCTATGGCGGGTTTGATCACAATGCGCAGGCGCTGAAAATCGTGACCTCGCTGGAGCGCAGCTATGCCGATTTCGATGGGCTCAACCTGACCTGGGAAACGCTGGAAGGGCTGGCCAAGCATAATGGCCCTGTGACGCCCCGCCGGGGCGATGGCCCTGTGACGCCCCTTGACGGTGATGGCCCGGCACCCGGCGCGCTGCCCTTTGCGCTGTCCGATTACAATGCGCGCCATGATCTGGAACTGGACAGCCATGCCAGCGGCGAAGCGCAGGTGGCGGCGGTGTCGGATGATATTGCCTATAATAATCACGATCTGGCCGATGGGCTGCGGGCCGGGCTGTTTACCGATGCCGAGGCCGCGACGCTGCCCATTGTCGGTGCCGCCTATGCGCAGGTCGATGCGCGCTATCCGGGGCTGGAGGCCAAGCGCCGCCGGGCCGAGGCGCTGCGCCGGGTGTTTGGCGTCATGGTGGGTGATGTGATCGCCGAGGCGCGTCGGCGGCTGGCCGCGGACCAGCCCGCATCGGTTGCCGATCTGCGCGCTCTTGGCCATCCCGTCATCGGGTTTTCAGAGCCAATGTTTGCCGATCTGCGCGACATCCGCGCGTTCCTGTTTCAGCATATGTATCGCGCCCCTGCGGTGGTCGAGATGCGGGGGCGGGTCACGAAGGTGGTGGAGGCGCTGTTTCACCTGTTCATGGCGCGCCCCGAACTGCTGCCCGACGAATGGAAAGAAGATGTCGAGGCGGCCGCCAATGCCACCGCGCGGGCGCGCCTGGTGGCTGATTACATCGCCGGTATGACCGACCGCTTCGCCTTGCAGACCCATGACGCGTTGGTCCTGTCCTGAGCGCCTGACAGGCAAAACGCGTGACAGGCTGGCCATGCCCGTGTTCTGTTTTGATTGATGATTTTTTTTATCGAGAGGGTTTGACATGCATATTTTTCTTGTCGGCGCGCTGCTATTGGCAAGCGCGGGGGCCGCAGCGGCGACGCAGCATTATGACGGAATATATCAGATCGGTCAGTGCGATGCGTCGATCCCGCAGACCCGGATCACCATCGCATCGAGCATTGTCACCTATTACGAAAGCACCTGCGAGATGACCAATGGCATTGCGATTCGCGACATGGAGGAGGCCTTTCTGTTCGATGCCATATGCAGCGGTGAAGGGCTGACCTGGACCGAACGGGTGTTCCTGCAGGCGACGGCGCAAGGCGGCGTGCTGCAGGTGCGGCGCGGCTATGCCCAGACCTATGTGCCCTGCTAATGCGTTTCGGGTAGGATTTGACTTGCAATGGCTTTCTTCGCGCTCGAACGCGCATTGCGGTGCATATTGCCTCAAGCACAACCTGAAACGCTGTAGCAAGAAGCGCGCCGATATCATTGACCCTGCCTGCGCCGCTGGTTAGACCGCGCGCAACCCTTGCAGGACCAAACCGATGACCCTTTTTGCCGATATGCGCGCGCTGGTGATCACCAGCCTTGAAACTCTGGTGGCCGATGGCGTGATCCCCGCCGGCCTGGATATGGCGAATGTGGCGGTCGAGCCGCCGCGCGACGCCGCCCATGGCGATATGGCGACCAATGCCGCGATGGTGCTGGCCAGGCCAGCCGGGATGAAGCCGCGCGATATCGCGCAAGCTCTGGCCGCGCTGCTGATGGGGGATGGCCGGGTCGAGACGGTGGAGGTTGCAGGCCCCGGATTTCTGAACCTGCGCCTGTCGGCGGCGACCTGGCAGGGGGTGATCGCGGGCGTGCTGGCGCAGGGTGCGGATTTCGGCCGGTCCGATATCGGGCAGGGCGCAAAGGTCAATGTCGAATTTGTCAGCGCCAACCCGACCGGCCCCTTGCATGTCGGTCACACGCGCGGGGCGGTATTCGGGGACGCTCTGGCCAGCCTGCTGGCTTTTTCGGGCCATGAGGTCACCCGCGAATATTACATCAATGATGGCGGTGCGCAGGTCGATGTGCTGGCCCGGTCAGTCTATCTTCGCTACCTTGAGGCGCATGGCCAGAAGGTCGCGTTCGAGGATGGCACCTATCCCGGCGATTACCTGATTGCCGTGGGCCAGGCGCTGAAATCTGAGGTTGGCGATGCGTTTATCGGCAAGGGCGAAGATGTCTGGCTGGAACAGGTGCGCGAATTTTCGACCGCGGCAATGATGGATCTGATCCGGGCCGATCTGGCGCTGATCGGCGTCAGGATGGATCATTTCTATTCGGAAAAATCGCTCTATGGCACCGGCCGGATCGAGGCCGCGATTGCCGATCTGGATGCCAAGGGCCTGATCTATCGTGGCACGCTGGAGCCGCCCAAGGGCAAGCAGCCCGAGGATTGGGAGCCGCGCGAACAGACCCTGTTCCGGTCGACCGAGCATGGCGATGATGTTGACCGTCCGATCCAGAAATCGGACGGGGCATGGACCTATTTCGCCCCCGATATCGCCTATCATTTTGATAAGATTTCCAGAGGGTTCGACGCCCTAATTGATGTGTTTGGGGCCGATCACGGCGGCTATGTCAAACGGATGAAGGCGGCTGTTTCGGCGCTGTCGGATGGCCGGGTGCCGCTCGATGTCAAGCTGACGCAGCTGGTGCGCCTTTACAAGGATGGCCAGCCCTTCAAGATGTCGAAACGCGCTGGCACTTTCGTGACGCTGGCCGATGTGGTCGAGATGGTCGGCCCGGATGTCACGCGGTTTGTGATGCTGACCCGCAAGAATGATGCGCCGCTGGATTTCGATCTTGATAAAGTGCGCGAACAATCCCGCGACAACCCGGTTTTCTACGTGCAATACGCCCATGCGCGGATCCGGTCGGTGCAACGCAAGGCAAGCGATCCGGGGTTGAGCGCGGAAGCTGGCGATGTCACGCTTTTGACGCATCCCGCAGAGCTGGCGCTGGCGGCAAAGCTGGCGGAATGGCCGCGCCTGGTGGAAATTGCCGCCAAGGCGCATGAACCGCACCGGGTTGCGTTCTATCTCTATGATCTGGCCTCCGAGTTTCACGGGCTGTGGAACAAGGGCAATGCCGAGCCTGCCCTGCGGTTCCTGCAAGAGGATGATCCGGCCGCGACCTGCGCAAAACTTGCCCTGATAGCTGCCGTTCAGGTTGTTATTTCCAACGGTCTTGCTATTCTGGGCGTGACACCGGTCGAAGAAATGCGCTGAGGTCAGCCCCGGGTTAATCGGGGCGGCCGCCAAAAACAGCCAGGTCGGGGTCTGAGCAGGACCAATAATTTCCCGGTATGCCGCCCAATTGCGGACTGCCCATGCCGGGGCAATGAGGGCAGGCATGGCAGATATTGAATATTACGAGGACGATTCCGTCCATCGCGGTGCTCCGGCACAAGGCGCGGCCCCGATGGGGGCTGCGGCCGTTGTCAACTGGATTGGTGCGCTGCTGTCGGTGGGGCTGATCGTCGGTATGGGCGTATGGGCCTGGCAATTGACGGTGCGCGATGTGTCTGATGTGCCGGTGATCCGGGCGTTGGAAGGGCCGATGCGCGTGGCCCCCGAAGATCCGGGCGGTGCCATTACCACCCGTCAGGGGCTGACCGTCAACCGTATCACCGAGGGCGAAGTCGCCGAACCCGCCGCCGACCGTATCGTGCTGGCCCCGGCCCCGCTGGATCTGGAAGAGATCGACCTCAGCTCGGCCAGCCTGCCGGAAACAGTGGCCCCCGCGCCGCCCATCAGCAGTGAAGAAACCATGGCGTTGATCGACCGATTGCTGGAGGAGGCGGTGCCGCTGGAGCCGCTGCAGGATGTGCCCGCCGCCCAGGCCAGCATGACCCCGATGCGCCCGATGCGCCCGGTGATCGAGGTGATTTCCGCCGCCATCCCGGGGCCGAGCCAGTCAATCCGTCCGCCACTGCGCCCCGAAAGCCTGCGGGTCGCGGTAACGGCTACGGCAGCAGCCCCTGCAGCGCCCACTGCCGAGACCACCGACCTTGATGCCGCAACATTGGCTGTTGGCACAAGGCTGGTCCAGCTTGGGGCCTTTGACGACGCCGAAACCGCGCGCAGCGAATGGGACCGGCTGTCGCGCGCCAACCCTGATTTCTTCCGCGACAAGGCCCGGGTCATTCAACAGGCGGTGTCGGGCGGGCGCGAGTTCTTTCGCCTGCGCGCGCATGGGTTTTCGGACCTGTCGGATGCGCGCCGGTTCTGCACCGCGCTCAATGCAAGGGGCGCGCCCTGTATCCCCGTGACCGTGCGCTAGGCGCATGGGCGCGCAATCGGCCACCATCTTTGGCTGCGCCGGTCCGGTTCTGGGGGCCGAGGAGGCGGCGTTTTTCGCGGCGGTGCAACCGGTGGGGTTCATCCTGTTTGCCCGCAATGTGGACAGGCCCGCGCAATTGCAACGCCTGACCGGGGATCTGCGCGCCGCTGTCGGGCGTGATGCGCCTGTTTTCATAGATCAGGAGGGCGGTCGCGTGCAACGCCTGCGCGCGCCGCATTGGCGCGAATGGATACCGCCTCTGGATCAGGTGGCGATTGCTGGTGAAAATGCCGCGCGCGCCATGTATCTGCGCAGTTTCCTGATTGCGCGCGAACATCTGGCCTGTGGCATTGATGGCAATTGCGCGCCGCTGGCCGATATTGCGCGGCCACAAACGCACCCGTTTCTGCGCAACCGACTTTATGGTGAAAGTCTTGAAACCGTGGTGGAAATTGCCCGTGCCGTGGCCGATGGGTTGCGCGATGCCGGGGTGTTTCCGGTCCTGAAACACATTCCCGGCCATGGGCTTGGCACCTTGGACAGCCATCATGATCTGCCGCGTGTGACCGCCCCCCGGGCGGATCTGGAGGCGCTCGATTTCGCGGCCTTTCGGGGTTTGAAGGATCTGAAATGGGCGATGACGGCGCATCTGGTTTATGAGGTGATTGACCCGGATCTGCCTGCCACGCTCAGCCCTGCCATGATCGGTCTGATCCGCGATGAGATCGGGTTTCAGGGCGTGCTGATGACCGATGATCTGTCGATGAACGCGCTGCCCGGCCCGATCGCCGAGCGTGCCGCGCGGGCGCGCGCGGCAGGCTGCGACATTGCTTTGCATTGCAACGGTGATCTGGCCGAGATGCGCGCCGTGGCGGATGCTGCGGGGCCGCTGGATGGCGCAGGTCAGGCCCGCGTCGCTGCCGCGATGGTCCGGCCCGCCCCCGGCCCGCTTGACATTGCCAGCGCTGAGGCCGAATTTGACGCGCTCTGATGCGTGAGACCCTCTGACATGGCCGACGCCCCTCTAAATGATGACGACATGTGGGAAACCGTGGCCGAACGGCGCGCGGCGGAGGCTTTGATTGTCGATGTGGACGGGTTCGAGGGGCCTTTGGATGTGCTGTTGACGCTGTCCCGCACGCAAAAGGTGGATCTGCGCAAAATATCGATTCTGACTTTGGTCGAACAATATCTGGCCTTTGTTGAAAAGGCGCGGTCCTTGCGCATCGAACTGGCCGCCGATTATCTGGTCATGGCGGCCTGGCTCGCGTTCCTGAAATCGCGGCTTTTATTGCCGCCGGACCCAAGCGAGGATGGCCCCACGGGCGAGGAACTGGCCGCGCATCTGGCGTTTCAGCTGGAGCGGTTGCAGGCGATGCGCGAACGCGCCGCGCAATTGATGGCGCGCGATCGTCTGGGGCAGGACCGGTTTGTGCGCGGCATTCCCGAAGCCGTGGCAACCGCCAGAAACGTGACCTATAGCGCGACCCTGCTGGATCTGATGCAGGCCTATGCCCGCACCCGGACCCGCGATGAATTTCGTCCCTTTACCATGGACCGCGACAAGATTTACACGATGGAGGAAGCGCTGGACCGGATGCGCGGCATGATCGGATATGGCGGCGACTGGATGGATATCATCGGCTTCATCCCGGAAGGCTGGCGGCGCGATCCGAAGATGCGCCGGTCGGCGGCGGCGTCGACCTTTGCGGCTGCGCTGGAACTGGTCAAGGCGGGCAAGGCCGATCTGCGCCAGCGCGATGCCTTTGCCCCCATCCACCTCAAACCAAGGGCCCCGGAATGAGTGATGACCGCGTTGATGATCCAGAGGAAAGCCTGTTTCTTGCGCCGCCGCTGGCCGAACAGGAACGCATGGTCGAGGCGATGCTCTTTGCGTCAGCCACGCCGCTCAGCACGCGCGAGATGCAGGCCCGGATGCCGCATGGCTGCGACGCCGCAGAAGCCATGGTGCTGCTCAGAAAACGCTATGCGGGCCGCGGCGTGCAGGTGGCCCGTGTCGGCGATGCCTGGGCCATTCGCACCGCCCCCGATCTGGCCTTCCTGATGAGCTGGGAGACATCCGAGACCCGCAAGCTCAGCCGGGCCGCGATCGAGACGCTGGCCATCATCGCCTATCACCAGCCCGCCACGCGCGCCGAGATCGAGGAGATCCGCGGTGTCTCCGTCAGCCGGGGCACCATTGACCAGCTGATCGAGCTGGAATGGATCCGCTTTGGCCGTCGCAAACTGACACCGGGCCGACCCGTGACCTATGTGGTGACGGAAACGTTTCTGGATCATTTCGGGCTGGAAACGCCGCGCGACCTGCCGGGGCTGAAGGAATTGCGCGAGGCCGGCCTGTTGGATAACCGCCCGCCGCCCGGTGCCTTTCAGTTATCGGGCAGTGACGGGGAAGATGAGGAGGTGCTGGACCCCATTGAGGGGCAGGAAGATATGTTCGGGCCGTGACTTCGGGATCTGTGAGATCGGCACCGAAGGGGATGCCCGACACGCCGAATTGCCCCAATTTCGCCGCAGATATGTGCTAGAATCGACAAAAGCAGTCAACAGAGGCAGATCCATGGACCGTATCATCAACATGATTCTCAACCGTCTGATGCGCCAGGCCGTCAATCGCGGCATTGATGCGGGCATGAACGCCTTTCGCGGGCGCGGCGGTGATCAGGATCTGGCGCGCGACGATCATCAGGCCAGCCCGCAGAATACGCAGCGTGCGCGCCGGATGACCCGCCCGGCGCGCCGCGATACCCGGCTCTGATCAGATACACACCACATGGCCGGGAGAGCCGGGTCAGTCGATCTGCGCGCGCCCGATGCCAAACCACAAGAATACCTGGATGAAGGAGCGCTTTACATGCGTTGTATTTCCGTGTTGAGGCCCGCCATGGCCCTTGCTTTTCTGGCCGGTGCCGCAATGGCGCAAGATGGCGCGACGCCTGCGGAATTGGCTGTCCGTGCCGCGTCACCCGGAATTGTCGCCGGCGATGTGCCCGGTGAATTTACCATTATCGAGCTGGAGCTTCAGGGCTGCCGCATTGTCCAGACCCTGCTGACCACGGCGGGGCGCAGCATTGGCGGACCGGTCGGTGTGCAGGTGCTGCGGATGGATCTGCGCGATCTTGACCCGATCACCGGCATTCTTCCGGCCGAAGATACATCGACCGGCAATCGCCGCGTCATGCTGATACCAAGCCAGGGTGCCTGGGAACAGATCCAGGCCGCGGGCGACGTGTTTTCGCGCCTGCGCCAGGGCGCCACCGAACAGGGCGATACCGAAAATCCCAATGCAATCAATGGCACCCGCACCCTGCGCACGCAGGCCCAACGCGGGTTTTCGGCGGATGCCGCCTCGGGGGTTTACGGCCCGGTGATGGCGCGCACCCATGTCATGCAGATGCGCGGCGATCGCGGGGCATTGATCTATCCGCTGATTGCGCCGATGCAGATCACGCTGGCCCCCGACACGGCCCAGGCAGCGCTTGCCGCCATGAACGACCTGCGCGGCGGCGAATGCGCGCCCGAAGACGGTATTGTGCCGGCCCCGATCGAGGGCGGCACAGAAGACACCCAATAGTTACGGGTCGAATGTCTGGGCAAACAGGGAAAGCAACGCGTTCCAGCCCGAAAACGCGCCCTGCGCATCATCGCCAACCGCCACTTCCGAGGTCAGCCGCAGCCAGCCCTGATCCAGTGTCAGCGTGCCGCCATGACCGGCCTCGATCCAGGCATCGACGATGGTCTGATCGGCCGGTGGCGCAATGCTGGTGAACCGGATCTGATCGCAATCCGCGCCCGAAACAGAACAATCGGGGCCGCTGAGATCGGCCGAATAGGCGGCGGTCCCGGCCTGGCCGAAAATTGTCAGCTGTCCGCCGACATCGCCCAGTTGCGCAGGGCCAAGCAGCATCGCCTGTTCCAGCAGCGCCTGCGGCGTTTCGGACAAGGCGGGTGTCGCGGCAAGTGCCAGGATCGTGGCGGCGAGTATAGGTCTCATCACATCTCTCCGATTTATTTTGACAATAAAATCAACAAGTTTGAAGCCAATATCCAGATCGGCGTCAAGTCGTTCCGAATCGCTGATCCTCGTTCCAGCTGTTCAGATATACCAGCGCGCGGTTGCCGGTGCTGAAGGGTGCGAAAAATTGCATCGATTCGCAGCCGCGCCCGCTATCGCAGCCATATATCACGATACCATGGCCGGTGCCGTCGATCATGCCGGTAACCAGCGGCCGCCCCCGCGTTGAGGAGGCAAGCTGTGCCGTGCCAAAGCCGCGGGCAATCCCGGCGATGGCGTCGGACGTGTTGTTCAGCATCGGCCCGGCGACGGGGCTGATGATCAGGCCCAGACAGAAAATCGGCAGGCAAAGGGAAGAAAAAAGCGTCATGAATAAAAATCCGTTCTGGCTGAACTCCCATGCTTTCAATGTTACCAGATTGGGAGATATGGGCGGTTCAGGTCAAGCCCCGAGCGGCCGACCGGCCCGCGGGCACCACCGGAAACGAGATGATCTGTGCCATGATGCGACCGGAGCGAGGCATCGCGCGGTGGCTTTGCCGGCAACGCAGAACGCGCCACCGACCGGGATCGCGTCGGTTACGGTCATTGCCCGGTGCCAATCTCTGCAGAGGTTTCAATAGTCTTCGACCCGCCCGAAGACGACATAGAGGCGCCGCTGCACTGCGCGACGGATCTCGACTGTTACGCCATTCGCAGGCAATGCGCCGGGCCGGTCAGAGATCACACCCAACTGCCAGAGATAGGCTTGCGGGTTGGGTGTGTCGCCTGGCGCGCACGGGGTTTCGGGTAAGCATCGTGCGCCGCGATTGGAGGGAAATCCGCTGCGTGCGAATGCCAGTTGTGCCGATTGCACAGGCCCGAAACCGCAGCGCAGTTCGACATAACCTGTGGCATCGTCGGCCAATCTGATGCGCATGGTGACGCGTTGCCATGCACCGAAATCTTCGGGCACCTGACAGGTTCGGCCCAGAAACGTCACGCCCTGCGTGGAGTTCAGCTGCAAATCAAACAATGTCTCGTCCACATCCGTTGCTTGCCACCGCGCTATTGACAGGCCCCCGCCGCGATAGGCCAGGTCCGGGTCCACCCGGAATTCGAACCCCAACATATATTCGCGCCCGTTTCGCCACAGATCACCGGTGCGCAAAACCGAGCGGGCAGGCCGCGTCGTCCGGTCCACCCGAAAGGTGAAGATGCTGCCGTCAATCTCGGGTGCGCGCGATTGCGGATCGAGTTCAAAACCTGGTGGCAAACCGCGCGCGCTGCCCGAGGGCGACAGATCACTGGGTTGGCAGGCGGCTGCAACCAGCATCACAAGAGCGAGACAACCGCGTTTCATGGGCAGGTTTCCAACCGGACATCGGGTTCATAGCAGCGGAACGGTCGCGGCAGCCCGTCGGCTCGAGGGGAAGGGGATCATGCGGCCGCGCGCCTCATCGTAAAGCTTCCAGCGCAGGCATTTCAGCCCTTCAAGAAAGCCGATCTTTTCCGATTGCAACAGGCCGCGAGCCTCGAGATCCTGATGGGCCGCTTTCAACCGATAGCCGGGGATCTTGGCATTCAGATGGTGCAGATCGTGATACCCGATATTCAACATTACCAAATCGAACACCCGCCCCCAAGCGAGAACAGCAGACCCTTCCAGCGCGGCGGTCCGAAAATCCAGCCCGGGTCTGGTGCCCCAATGGATATGCTCGAAATTATGGACGACATAGGGGATCAACGCACCAAAGGCGCAGGCCAGATAGACCGTCATCGCCCAAACCGCGATGCCCGGCCAGCCGGCGATCGACCAGATCAGCAGCACATAGGCGGCCAACAGCACGTTGTGCAGGACCAAATCGCCAATTCCGGTCTTGAGGCCGTAAAGCGGCATCCGGCGCAATATCATGTAGAGCACAAACGGCCCGATCAGGATCAATGTGACGGGGCTGCGATAGGCCCGGTAGTGCAGACGCTGCAGCGGGGACGCGGCCTCCCATTCCTTCAAGGTCATGATATAGATCTCGAACGTATCGCGCCGGTCCAGATCGCTGACATGGGTGTGGTGCAGATTGTGGATATGGCGCGTTGCCTTGTAGGGGGTCATTGCAATCGGCGACAGCAAGATGCCGACCACGTCATTGACCCTGCGCGACCTGAAGAAAGAGCCGTGCAGGCAATCATGCTGAATCATGTATATGCGCAGGCCCATGGCCGCAGTCAGCACGATGGCCGGAAGCATCAGCCACCAGGTGCCGATGGCAGAAAGCGCGGCCATCATACTGGCCGCGTATAACAAGAATGTCGAAATCAGTTCTATCTTGGCGCGGCGGTCGTCGGCGTGGGCGTATTGGCGCGCAATGCCGTGAACACTCTGAGCCTCTGCCATACAGCGCTCCAATCCGATCATGTGTGATCATCGTGAAAATACTGCCAAGTCACCCGATTCGTTGCAAGCCTGTTGCAATCGAGCGGCCGCCCATCAGTGGCCTTGCAAACCGTGAAAGACAGAGGTGGCCCTGACCCTGTTTATGCGACCACATTGCAGCCTTGTTAAGGTGGATCAGGGTTTCAATTCAGGCTGCTAATCTCATTGGTTCTGTTTTGCTGGCATAGGCCTCATCCAACGGCGGAAATGTCCCGCAGAGCCGTCGTTCGAGTAAATTGCAGCGACTGCCCGGTTCCCGCCCTCCCTGTCGAACAGGTGGCCCGCTTTGGGCCGGCGGCGGTTATTGGACGCCAATCGGGAAAATGGGTGGGTGGGCCGAAAGCAACGCCGGGCGCAGGTGTCGGCAGGGGGGCAGGAGAGCAGATCAAGCGAAATACCAAACAGGTCTAATGCGTCGAATCCGCCTGGTGCGTTGCGGCTCTGCGACGCAAATATGTTCGTCGCAATGCTTGCATAGAGCTTCCGCGATTTTTCCACTGGAGGTACTGGGTCTGCCAATTCCAAACAGCTATTTGATTCAGCAGAAGAATTTGGCTCCGGCGGTAGGGATCGAACCTACGACCAATTGATTAACAGTCAACTGCTCTACCGCTGAGCTACGCCGGAACTGAGGGCCGATATAGCAAGGCGGGTTTGCGGCGTCCAGTGGATTTCCGGCAAAAATCGCGCGCAAGATCATTTCAGACGGAATTGGCCCGTTGCCGATATCACGCCAATCGGGGCGGCAATGTTTCTTTCAACAAGATCAATGAGATGGGCCAGGACATTGCGTTCCGCTACGGGGATGAGGCCAGGTGCCAGCCCGGTATAGATCCGCGCCGCCAGGGCCTGGGGCGTGGCCGGACCGTCCTGCAATGCGCTCAGAATCTGCGCTTCGCGCCCGGCGCGGTGGGCGATCAGCTCGGCCAGGCGCGCCTGCGGGTCGTTCACCGCATCGCCATGGCCGGGGTAATAGATGCGGTCACATCGCGCCATGAGACGCTGCAAGGACGCCCGGAAGGCCGTGAGGTCTCCATCGGGCGGTGAAATCAGCGATGTCGACCAGCCCATCACCAGATCACCGGTGAACAGGGCACCGCCCCAGGCGAAACAGAGATGGTTGGCCATGTGGCCGGGCGTGTGCAGGGCCTCGATCTGCCAGCCATCGGCGGATATCACCTCGCCATCGGCGAGGTGCTTATCGGGGGCAAAGCCCTCCTCGACACCTTCGCCACCGCCGATCAGCCCGGCATCGGCCAGCTTCTGCATCACCGGGCTGCGGCCCCAATCGCTGCGCCCCGCCGCCAGAACCGGTGCCCCGGTGGCCTGCGCCAGAACGCGGGCCAGCGGGGAATGATCGCGATGCGAATGGGTGACCAGAATATGGCTGATGCGCTGGCCCGGGCCGACAGCCGCAAGAATGGCCTGCAAATGCGCCTCGTTCAGCGGCCCCGGGTCGATCACGGCCAGGTCGGTTTTGCCGATTACAAAGCTGTTGGTGCCGTTCAGGGTCATCGGTGAGGGGTTGGGTGCGGTCAGGCGGCGCAGGCCGGGCGCAAGCTGGATCGCTGGCATATGTTCTTTCCTCCTGCCATGTGGCGGGGTTAGATGGGCTCATGGGATGGGATTGGATCAAGACAGCACTGCCGCGGGGGCTCTATGGCCGGGCTGCGCTGATCCTGATCGTGCCCATCGTCTCGGTGCAGCTTGTCGTTTCGATCTCCTTTCTGCAACGCCATTTGGAGGATGTGACCTGGCAGCTGACCACGGCGCTTGGATATGATCTGGGCCTGGTCGCGGATCGTCTGGGTTCGGGCGGGGTGGCCGAGGCCGAACCGGTCGCCCAAGCGCTGGCCATGATCGTGCATCCGACGCGCAGCCCCGATTGGCTGACTGACGCAACGGCGCGGCGGCGCTGGTATGATTTTTCCGGGCGCGTGGTGATCCCGACCCTCAACGACATGGTGCCGGAAGTGGTCTGGATCGACCTGGCCGAAAATGACCGGCGGGTGTTTCTGGGCCTTGAGGCCGGGCCGGGCCGGGCGATGGTGCTGGAGATTGACCGGCGCCGCGTTTCGGCCTCGAACCCGCACCAGCTCTTCGTGCTGATGATCTTTACCGGCATCCTGATGACGGCGGTGGCCTATATGTTTTTGCGCAATCAGCTGCGCCCGATCCGGCGTCTGGCCCGCGCCGCCGAGGCCTTTGGCAAGGGCCGGGTGGAACCCTACAAGCCCTCGGGCGCGCTGGAAGTCCGGGCCGCGGGGCGCGCCTTTCTGGATATGCGGGCGCGGATCGAACGCCAGATCGAACAGCGCACCATGATGCTGTCGGGCGTCAGCCACGACCTGCGCACGCCCTTGACGCGAATGAAACTGGGCCTGAGCATGATGGAGGATGTGCCCGAGGCCGACGATCTGCGCCGCGATGTCGAGGAGATGGAGGCGCTGCTGACGACTTTTCTGGATTTCGCCCGCTCGGATGCGCTGGATGATCCCGAACCAGCAGATGTGTTGCAGATTGCGCGCGATGCCGCCGGCGATGCCGCCCGTATGGGCGGGAATGTGAGCCTGGCCCTGCCGAAGACGGCCCCCGAGATTGCCCTGCGTCCGCAAGCCGTGCGGCGGGCGCTGACCAATCTGCTGAGCAATGCGCTGCGCTATGGCTCAAGGGCCCGGCTGAGCGTGACTGTGCTGGACCGCAGCTTGCGCCTTACGGTCGAGGATGACGGACCCGGCATTGCGCCCGAGGATCGGGAGGAGGCTGTCCGGCCCTTCGCGCGGCTCGACCGGGCCCGCAACCAGGATCGCGGCAGCGGCGTCGGGCTTGGCCTTGCCATCGCCAATGATATCGCGCGCGGCCATGGTGGAACCATGCGGCTTTCGCAAAGCGAGGATCTGGGCGGGCTGCGGGTTGATCTGGTGCTGGCAAGATAACGTTCAGGGTTCCGGAGACATGTCGCAGATTGCTGATTTGCA
The DNA here is from genome assembly GCF_058343375.1 of Alterinioella sp. Taxonomy (NCBI): domain Bacteria; kingdom Pseudomonadati; phylum Pseudomonadota; class Alphaproteobacteria; order Rhodobacterales; family Paracoccaceae; genus Alterinioella; species Alterinioella sp. The sequence continues at coordinate 6,955 of NZ_JBTUJH010000107.1, read as the reverse complement.
GGTTTCGCGCCGCTTTCCCTGCCCGAGCAGGCGCACGCGCAGCCTGCGGGCCTGGTGGTCCATGTCTTCGCAGGGATTGCGCGGCCGACGAAAAGACAGGGCGCAAAGGTGGGGCGGGAAGATGGTAGGCCCGGCAGGAGTGCCAATTATTCAATATTCGTCAATAAAAACAAAGGGAAGGTGTCCCACACCCGCCTGTTTTCCACTTCAATGAAATCAATGGGTTATCGGGAAGGTGTCCCACGAAATTCGGCGCGTCACCAATCCAGCGTTGCCATGGTCTTCATCGCCTCCGATGCCAGGTTGGCGCGTTGAATGCCCTTGGTGTAGATCTCGCTGGTCTTCGCTTGGGTGTGCCCGTGGACGGCCATGATGTGATACTGGCTGGCCCCTTCTGAGGCCATCAATTCGCCCGCCGCCTTGCGGATGCCGTGCGGGCTGCGATCTTTCAAACCTGCTGCGGCGACCCATTTGCGAAACTTGTTTCCGAATCCAGCGGCAGAGGTAAAGGGCTGGCCGTGTTCAGTCAGCAGATAGGTCGGGCCGATCACTGCGCGGGCGCGAATTGCCTTTTCGAGCGGCGGCAGGATCGGGACGGAAACCGGGGCGGAACCGGATTTGGCCGGCTGCCATTCCAACCAGGTGATGCCGTCGCGGCGGGCTTCATTGGCGCGCCCGAGTTGCACCGCGTCACCGACCCTACAGGCGGTGAACATGAATAAGGTCAGCGCCAGATGCGCGGTGGTGCCGGGCCCGTGGCAGGCTTTGAACTGGTCCAGATCGGCAATCGACCAAGGCACTGCACCGCGATGGGATTTGAGCAGCTTGCCGACGCCTGCAGCCGGGTTTGTCCCGTCGATGATGCCGCGTTCGATTGCCCAACGATAAAGTGCACGGATGGATTTCACCATGTTGTCCGCCGCGCCCGGCGTGGATGTCATCGCATCGCGGATTTTGACCACTTGTTCAGGCGGCATGGCCATGTGCTTGTGGCCAAACTCCGCGCGCAGCTTGGTGAAGAAACTGCGCCGCTGTTTCAGGGTGGCGGCGCTCATTAGACCGGCATCGATCTGGTCGGCCATCGCCTCTTCAAACGCATAAGTCAGCCATGTCAGGCTGCGCGGGGTCGCGGCCTCGGATGGCAGGGCCGTGGGCGTTAGTGCCACGCCTGCGCGCGCCGCGTGGTAATGTTCCAGAAAATCCTTGTGGTCGATCGGGATCGTCAGCAGAACCCTGCGGGTCTTGTCGCCTGCCACTCGCACGCGGTAGCGGTAGTTGCCGCTGGCCATGCGTTCCCTGAGCAGGCCGGGAAGGTCCAGTTTCACCTCGGTCACCACGCTTCTGGTTCTCGCGGATCAACCTGTGGGGGATTCGGCGCAGTTGGCAAGAGGCGGATGGTGCCATCGGGCAGGATCTGAACCTCCATCGTTTGTCCCGCCGCCGCGACGGCCTCGACGGCACGCTGGATTTTGGCCTTGGTAAGAACCTGGCGACGGCGCTTTGGGGTGTGTGTGGTTGCCTCGGTCATGTCCAGCCCCTTTCAAATTGCCACCGCGCGGTGCCCATGCGCGCGGTGGCTCCCGCTTGCGGAGTCCTATGTTGTGACCGAGGTTGCGGCGCTGGCCCTTGCGTCTGACCTCGGGGGCGTTGATGTGGGCCGGGGTGTTGGAGATCAGTCATGTAGCTGTTTCCGGCATCTCCGACCATTCTCGGTCGTCCAGCAGGCGACCGGCCTGCGCCTTGTCCAACGGGATCGAAGCGGTGTCGGCATCCCATAAGTGCAAGATGCCGCGCTCATCCGCATTGTCGATATCGAAGGCATCGTCAGCGTCCTGGACGCCAGAATGTGTCAAGACTTTCTGATCAAGGGGCAGATAGCGGCCCCACTGCTTGAAGAAGAACGGCACACCCGCCGCCACACATTGATCGCGCAGCGACCGCGCCCAGTCGGGGTGCATCGGCCTAGCGCGCGGGCCGCTTTCACCGCCGCAGATGACCCAGTCAAGTTTGCCGTTTTTTTCAATCGACCAGTCCTCTGGGAAACAACAACTCTCCGTGTATCCGATATCACCTGTCAGCGCATTGGTCGCAACACGCATTGTCAGGTTGTCTAGGGGTCGTGTGTGGCGGTTGATGTATCTTAATTCCACCGGCCCCAACAAGGGCTCGGCACTGATGAACCGCACGGCGGCTGGGGTTTCCAGCAGATCGGGAATGCGATCATCGGCGCGGGTCTGGTCCTCGACAGATACGCCAAGCCAGACGTTTGGCAGGGGCCATGTTTTCGGGAAAAACAATGGCGACCCTTTAGGGCGATTGCTTGGCTGCACGCCGCCCCGTGTGATGTAGCTTGGTTTCGGAGGGCCTGCAGCAACCCTTTTTGCGAAAGAATGATCGCCGACAAGAACACGACTTTGTGGACACAGGTATGGCTGGAACGCAGCCAAATATTGCCGCATCCGCGCCGACCGCTTGGTCAGGATCTGAAACCGGTGTTGCGGGCAGAGCGCCATGACGGCAAACACTCGGTCGATCCATCCGTTCGGCACGTCCTCATGAAACAGGTCGCCCATCGAATTGACGAACCAGGTGGTGGGCTGGCGGCGGCGCAGGGGAGCGGTCAGAACCTTTTCGGCCAGACCTATCTTGCCGGTCCAGACCGGGGTGCCATTCACCAATTTGGCGGTGCCGTGATATTGCGGCGTTGCAGGGTTATGCGACATCCGCCAAGCCGCGCGCATGGCGTAGCAATTGGTGCAGCCGGGTGTGGTGATGGAACAGCCAACAATGGGGTTCCAGGTGGCCTCGGTCCATTCGATCTTGGTCATGCGCTCTTCCTTTCCTCGATCTTGGTAAGGTGCCCGCAGTTGGCGCGCACGAGCGCCGCTGCGGGTGGCGGGCTGACTGAGTTGCCGCAGCAGCTGACCTGCACATTCTTGGTGAAGGGCCGCCAGTGCCATTCGCCATGGGCATCTTCGGTCCAGACGCCCTCGATCACGTAATCTTCGGGAAACCCCTGGGCGCGGAACAGTTCGCGCGGGGTCAGCATGCGCATGCCGATATCGACCACCACGAATGTCGCGCCGCCCAGATCAAGCGTCACGAATTCACGGTCATCCCAAACCCCATGGGCGCGCAGGAAATCGGCCACCTCGCGGGCACGGGCCTCGTGGTCCTTTGTGAACGGCGGTGCAGACAGGTCCGCCTGCATATGTGCCATGCGGTCCTTGACGGTGATGGTGTGGCAGGGTTCATCGGTGCGCGCCCCATCGCCGGTTCCGTAGTATTTGGCAAACCATGCCGCGACAGGCATCTGGTGGCTGCCGGTCGCAGAGATGGTCGAAAGCGGTTCGCGCGCATCATGGCCGGTGACGCCGGTGTGGTGTTGGGCAAGGAAAGCAGAGGCGATGCAGGTGTCGGCCTTAGCGGTGATCGTCGCGGCGGGTTCGTCCAACCCGCGGGGTCGGCTTTGTGCCGCCCGCCCGTCGCAGCCCATGAGCGTTGCGGCGATGACCGCGTGTTTCGCGCCACCCGCAACAACGGTGCCGAGGGGTTTTCCGATGTCCAGCGCCCGGGGGGCCTGGCCCTGCCGTTCGCCGTATACTGTCTGGACCAATGTCGGGGCAACAAGAGCCGAATGCCCGCCACCGGCAAGGACGGTCGGATGTGGGGCCCGCGCGTCGCTGTCGCGCCTGGTCGTGCCCTTGAGACTCATCAGATGGGGGGCGGAAAGGGCATGGGTGATGCCACCTGCGGTGACCACGCCGTAAGGGTCGCCCAGAGGATATTCCCGCCGGCCGCCGCTATCGCCATGCGCGATGCTGACCAGCGACGGCGCGACCAGACCTAGCGGGGCCGCGCCGCCCGGCCTCTTTTTCCAGCTATTGGCGGTGATTGTTGACAAGGGCGCGCGCATGTCCTGCCCGGTCGCGCCGCTGTTAAAGCGGGTGATGGAAGGCACCACCACGGCCTTTTCGCCGCGATTGGCCCCGGTGATCGTGCGCAGGGGGGCGGCTGCATCCTCAACTCGGCCGCCATGGGTCAGGTTCACAATGAACGGTCGATCCGCGTCCAGCACATAGCGTTTCATGCCGCGCGCGACGCGGGCCATGGTGGATTTGGCCAGCGGCCGCACCGCAGAGAGCCCGTGTTTTTCCCTGACCTCGGCCTTGGTGTCGAAGATCGACGGGCAGGGTAGCGACCAGTCGATGCATTCGGCGGCGCTGCGCCAGGGCTTCAAGGTGTTGGCCTTCACCGCCGGACTGTCCGGGTCGCCATGGGTAGGGTCGGGCCAGACAATCGGCTGACCGTCGCAACGTGCCACGACAAAGAGCCGTCTGCGGATTGTCGGCGCGCCGAAATCGCAGGCCCGCAATTGACGCCATTCGACCCTGTATCCGGCCCGGCGCAGGCGCAGCACCCATTCGGTGAAGGTCTGACCCTTGCGCAGCGGGTCAATCTCCATGAAGGGCGTGCCATCCTCGTTGAACACCGGGTCACCCTTCACCTCGGGTGGTGCCCTGTCCCACAGATCGGCTGTCAGCGGCCCGGCGGTGGTCGGATGCCCGCCAATGTGGCGCTGGCGCAGTGGCCCCCATGTGATGAATTCCTCCACGTTTTCCAGCAGGATTACTTCGGGGCGGATTTTCTCGGCCCAATCGACCACGACCCAAGCCAGATCGCGGATGTTCTTGTTCAGGGGCTGCCCGCCCTTGGCTTTGGAAAAGTGTTTGCAGTCAGGGCTGAACCACGCCAGCCCGACCCGCTGGCCCGGCTGCACCAGGTCGCGTGGATCGACCTTGTAGATCGACGTCATCAGATGGTCGGTGTCCGGATGGTTGGCCTCATGCAGTGCCAGTGCAGAATCCGAATGATTGATCGCAACATCCGGGCTGCGCCCCAGGGCCAGTTCAATTCCGGTGGACGCACCGCCGCCGCCGGCGAAGCTGTCAATGATCAGCGGTTCGAGATCGGAAACCGGGCTGGCAGGCTGGGCCTCAAAGGCAAATGTGCCGTTCATCATTCATGCACTCTCTTCGCTAAGCGGTGGTGTTGTGCTGACCATGACGGGCGGGTGAGATTCCCCCATGATTGTCAGCAACACGGCCCCGCCTGCGTTCAGGTGGGCCAATTCAACTGGCGATGGTTCCCATTTGGAAACCATCGCGTTGCCTTCTTCGGTGGGCAGGTCGCGGATGGCCAGCGCGTGGTATTCGTCCTGACCTTCGGCCAGAATGCGCGTGGCGTATTCAATCCTGAGCGGTTGCATTTGACCTCCTTTACAGGCGCATGGCATGAGGTCTGCCCCCGACCACACCGGGCCGGGGGCAGAAAGAAACATCACGCCTCGGGGCTGCCCTGGAACATCGGCAGGCCGGTGGCCTCGGCCACGGTGGTCACGGCCTCGTCGAACGCCGCCTCGAACGCTTTTTCGGGGTTGTAGGGCGTCAGGATGAACCGGACCTCGCCACCCATCTTGCGATAGCGAAACCGCACCGGCATCCGGTAGGGCGCGCCGTTCAGAAAGACCGGGATTGCAATGATGATCAGGTTCGGAATGTTCAGCGGCTTGCCATCCGCCCCTTTGTGTTCGTCCAGGAACTGGATCGAGGTTTCACCGGTGTCACGGTTCGAGGTCACAGTCAGATTGCTGGTTTCATAGACCTGGAACTGTTTCGACATCGCCAGCAGTTGGTGGAGCTGCCCATAGCGGCCTTCAATCTGGCGCGCGGTGCGGATCAGGCGGTTTTCCCACGGCTCGTTGCCCTCGTCTTCGGCCAATTTGATCACCGCCGGGGTCGGGTCCATGATGTCCTTGGCATTGGCCTCGATGAACTCGCCCATGTCATCCTTGGTCAAGGGCTTGCCCGCAATATCCATCCATGCGGCCCATTCCCTGGACAGCGGGAAATTGTAGACTGCACGGTGGTGGCAGTGACGCGCGGTCGGATCACCGGTGGCATTGAAGGGGTCGGCTGGACCGACGGCGTGATAATCCGCAATACAGGTGATGCTGGGTTCGGTCATGCTTGGCGCGGCAAAAAGAACGGACGTGTCGCCTTCGAAGCGCTTGCACCACAAGATCAGGCTGTCGAGATCGTCAAGCCAGGCGGTCCCGGTGCGGCGGGCAGGTTTGAGAAATTCAGCGCCTTTGCGATATGTATCGGTCATATCGTGGAGCGTGCGACCCGTGGGCAGCGTGATTTGGGTTGCCTGGGTGAATATCTGCTCAGGGGTGGGTTCGGGCACTGGGATGGGCTGGCCAAGTTCGGCCATGACATCGCGCATGGTTTGCGCGGGGTTTTCTGTAGGCTGAATGCTCGCGTCGGTCATTGGTTTTTCCTGTAAAGTTGGGGGTCGGGTCAGTCCGTGTCGCGGATTTCGCCGGTTTCGGGATCATAATCGGTGACGTCTTGGGGCTGGTGCATGCGGGCCATGAACGGGCTGTAGAGGGTCAACTCACCCTTTTCATTGATGAAGGCGGCGGCGCTGGAGGGTGGTTTCTTTGGCGCTTTGAAGATGGCCGTGGCCCCCATGGCGACATCGCCGGATTTGCCCAGGGCATATTTGATCTGAATGGTCATGCTTCCCTGGCAGTCCTTGCTGCCGTGTTCTTCCCTGTGGTCCAGCAGGTCCATTTGCAGTTGCCGGTGGTCTTCCAGAAGTTTTTTCAGGAAATCGCCACCGTCAAAAAGCTGAAGGATCTGTTCCAGGGTGCGCATTTTATAGGGGTCATGCGGTTCCGTTCGGGCCACTTCGGTTGGTGTTATTGATTTGGCCATCACTTTGATGTTCCTTTCCGTTATCGTTGAGCTGCGATCTTTCCGGTCCACGCATCAAATTCGGTGCGCAGGGTCTGGAATTTGGTTTGGGCGAAGGGGTCAGTGTCGAGATCGCGGCGGCTTTCGATGTTGCACCAGCCGCGCAGATAGGCGGCGGCACCGCCGGGAAAGGC
>NZ_JBTUJH010000106.1:0-57302 GCF_058343375.1 Alterinioella sp. | reverse complement strand
CCCGGAACCGATATGAGCGCCAAAGCGCGCGATATTCAAGCGATGTCACCGACAGAGAATGGGCGATTGTTGCGCCGCTGCTGCCCGGTCCAAACCTGCTTGGCAGGCCACGCCAGGTCAATCTTCGCGATGTCTGGGATGCGATCCAGTATATTGCATCAGCGGGGTGCGCGTGGTCGCTTTTGCCGAAAGACTTTCCGCCGGTATCGACGGTTCGATACTATTTCTACGGCTGGCGCAACAACGGTCTGCTGGCCGAGATCAATCGGGAACTGGTTGCACAGGCGCGTGAGGCCGAAGGCCGAAATCGCCAGCCAACAGCGGGTGTAATTGATAGTCAGAGCGTGAAAACCACTGAAAACGGCGGGATATGCGGCTATGATTCTGGCAAACGTATCAAAGGCCGCAAGCGTCACATCATGACCGATACCTGCGGCCATCTGATTGCACTTCGCGTTCATAGTGCCGGTATTCAGGACCGTGACGGTGCCCCGGAGGTGTTCCGTCAACTGGCCCGTGAAGCTCCAAAACTGCGCCATGTATTTGCGGATGGAGGCTATGGCGGGCCGAAACTGCGCGATGCTCTGACCAGCATTGGCCGCTGGGTTATTCAGATCGTGAAACGCTCCGACACCGCCGAAGGGTTCGAGGTTCTCCCCCGTCGGTGGGTTGTTGAGCGCACCTTTGCGTGGCTCGGAAAATGCCGCCGATTGGCAAAGGACTGGGAGAAAACCATTGCGAGTGCCGAGGCTTGGGTCCTCATCGCCCATATCAAGCGCATGACAAGGCTACTCGCAAGAGATTGAAAAGTATCAGATCATGGGGCTGACCCAGATAACTCAAAAAAGGGGTTATCATGGGCCGTATGCGAAAGAGCCGACTCAGCCACTATAAACAGGACCGCCTAACCGAGCATTTTGTCTCGGGTTCGACGGCCAGAACCGCCGCCAGTTTGTGTGGCGTGAACCGCAAGACAGCCGCGTTCTTTTTCCTGCGCCTGCGCGAGATCATTGCTTATGAACTGGAGGCCGAGAGCGCGGCCATGTTCGGCGGTGAGATAGAGGTCGACGAGAGTTATTTTGGTGGCAAACGCAAAGGGAAACGCGGGCGTGGCGCAGCGGGTAAGGTGCCGGTTTTTGGCCTGTTAAACAGGGGTGGGAAGGTCTACGCCAAGATTATCCCAGACGCATCAGGGGCTACATTGGTGCCAATTATCAAGCGCAAGGTGGTGCCCGATTCAATCGTCTATTCCGACTGCTGGCAGGGCTACAACACGCTGGATGTCTCGGACTTCCACCATTTCAGGATCAACCATTCTAAGCTCTTTGCAGATCGTCACAATCACATCAATGGCATTGAAAATTTCTGGAACCAAGCCAAGCGCCATATGCGTAAATTCAACGGTGTTCCCAAAGCCCAATTCGGACTATATTTGAAGGAATGCGAGTGGAGATTTAACAACAGTGACCCATCAACGCAGTTATTACAGCTAAGACAATGGGTTAGACGTCATCTAAGGTAGTTATCTGGGTCAGCCCCTAGTTCAATACCGCCCCCATGCCACTGATAACAAATATAATACCTGCAAATGAATGTGACTGTCTTGATCTCCAACGGCTTTACTTGCTGGGTTGCGCAGGTGTCGGGTTGTCCGCATTGACCGGCGCATCCGGCAACAGATAGGTGCCATCGCCCCGCACCGGCGGCGTGGTCGAGATGCTGGTCGGCTCAGCGCGGGTAAACTGTTCGCCCTCTTCGGCCCCGCCATGATAGATGGCGATGCCAAGCGACGGCAGGTAAGTCAGGTAATCAATGAAATCGGGCACATCGCCACCGGCGGCGGTGGTCACGCTCATCGGCCAGGACTCATAGCTGCAAGGGCCGATCGACATCACGCGCGCAGGGTCTATGGCCACGGTCACGGTCTCGTAATTCGTGTCCCCATCATCATGCACCCGGACCGAGTTGCCGGACCATGTCTGCCCCGTCGCCAGCACCGGCAGGTTGGTGGCCCCCACATCCCAGGTCGTGATCTCAGAGGTTTCGGCCAGCAACAGGCCGTTTTCGGTTGACCAGGATTGCAATACAAAGGCACCGCGCCAGCTGTTGACGCGGAACCCCGTGCCATCCTCGAAACGTATTTCCTCTTCCATCACGGTGCCGTCGGCCAACAGGTCATAGCGGACGTGAAACTCGTTGAATGTGACATAGATGCTGTCGGCGCTATCGGCGGTCGAGCGGGGACATTCGGCAAGCGCCGCACCTGCGCCAAGGACAAGGGCAGGCACAAGGGCGGCGGTAAAGGCCTTGATCTGAAACATGGTGAACTCCTTTGAAAATCGGTTTTCCGGCAAAGACAAAACGGCGCGCAAGGCAAATCGGCCCGCCCCCTTCTATGTGACATACTTGCGCGCAACGCCCCATCTGACCAGCCCTTCCGGTCGAGATCGGGCCGCCAGGGCGCGCGCGATTGCCATTATTAGACGTCGCATGGCACGGGATCGTTCAATCAGGCACAGGTCTTTGCGGCCTGCGGTTCGGCCCGGGGGTTCGAGCTATCCGGCCAAAAGGTGCCGGAAGACTGCGCCGGACCATGACCGGGTTGATCCCCATATCCGGGGTTGCAGGCGGCCCCGTCATGGTGCCGCCGCCACACGCCCAGGAACCGCCAGACAGCGCGATTTTCGGCGTATTCGCTCGGCGCGGGCATATTTCGGCTTTGCAAGGGCACGCCCCCTCGTGTAGCCCCCTTGCCCATGACAGACACGCTGACGCTCCGCCGCCCCGATGACTGGCACCTGCACCTGCGCGATGGCGCAATGCTCCGGGCCGTGTTGCCGGAAACCGCCCGCGATTTCGCCCGCGCCATCATCATGCCCAATCTGATCCCGCCGGTGGTGACCGGGTGCCAGGCCGCCGCCTATCGCGACCGGATCATGGACGCCTTGCCCGATGGCAGCCGCTTCACGCCCCTGATGACGCTCTATCTGACGGAAGAGACCGACCCGGTAGATGTGGCCGCCGCCCATGCTGATGGGCTGATCACGGCGGTCAAGCTCTACCCGGCCGGGGCTACCACCAACTCCGCCTCCGGCGTTGCCGATGTCGACCGCGTGCGCAATGTGCTGGAGACAATGGCCGAGATCGGCCTGCCCTTGTGCATCCATGGCGAGGTGACCGACCCCGAGGTCGATATCTTCGACCGCGAACAGGTGTTCATCGACACCGTGCTGGATCCGCTGCGCCGCGCCACACCGGGGCTGAAAGTCACGCTGGAACATGTCACGACCAGCCATGGCATCGATTATGTCGCGGCGGCCGACGGCCAGATCGCAGGCAGCATCACCACACATCACCTGATGATCAACCGCAACCATATCCTGGTCGGGGGCATCAAACCGCATTACTATTGCCTGCCGGTGGCCAAACGCGCCACCCATCAAAAAGCCCTGCGCGCCGCCGCCGCCTCGGGCAATCCACGCTTTTTCCTGGGCACCGATTCTGCGCCGCATACCGATGCCAACAAGGAAACCGCCTGCGGCTGCGCCGGCTGCTTCACCGCAACCAACACGCTGTCTTGCCTGGCCCATGTCTTCGAGGAGGAAGGCGCGCTCGACCGGCTCGAGGGTTTCACCTCACTCAATGGTCCGGCCCATTACGGGCTGGCCCCCAACACAGACACCATCACAATGGTCAAAAGCGCCACAGCGCTCGCCTACCCACCGCAGATCGCCACCGATGACGGCCCCGTTACCCTGTTCGATCCCGGACACCCGCTCTATTGGCGTGTCACCTGACCCCGCCTTCTTTGCGCAACCAAATATCCCCGCCGGAGGCTCCCCCGGTCACCACAAGAGGCCCCCCATGATCCCAAGCACCTACCCCGCCGCGCCCGACATGGCCCAGATGACCGCGCGGATGCTGCTCGATATCGGGGCCGTGCATTTCAATACGGACACGCCTTACGTGCATTCGAACGGCAAGCAGGCCCCGACATATGTCGATTGCCGCAAGCTGATCTCCTACCCGCGGATCCGATCAACGCTGATGGATTTCCTGACCTGCACCTTGATGCGCAATGCCGGGCTGGAGGCGTTTGACAATGTCGCGGGCGGCGAAACCGCGGGCATTCCCTTTGCGGCGCTGGTCGCCGAACGCATGGCCCTGCCGATGACCTATGTGCGCAAAAAGCCCAAAGGCTATGGCCGCGACGCCCAGATCGAAGGCCAGATGAACGCCGGCGATCGTGTGGTGCTGATCGAGGATCTGACCACCGATGGCGGCTCCAAGGTGAAATTCGTCGAGGCCATCCGCAAGACCGGGGCCACCTGCGGCCACACGGCCGTCATCTTCTACTATGGCATATTCGAGGACACGATCCCGCTGCTTCGCGAAAACGGAATTGATCTGCATTACCTTTGCACCTGGTGGGATGTGCTGGCAGAGGCGCGGCGCGCGGGCGATTTCGACGCCGCGACGCTGACCTCGGTCGAGACCTTCCTGACCGATCCCGAAGCCTGGCGCGCGGCGCGCAACCCGGCCTGAAACAACAGGTTTTCCACAATATCTGGTTCCGGGCAGACAATCGGGGGCTGGATGTGCTATATGTGGCTCCGGGCACCCTATCCACAGGCGGTGGCAAACTTGTCCCCAGATTCTCCACAGGAAAATGCGGTCAAGCCTTCCATTGAATTTGAGATACGCCCCCGATCCGGGCTATGACACCCCGGAACGGGCAGCATAAAAACGAGGGCAGCAGGCATGAACGAGGTCGCAAAACTGATGGGGGCCACCCTGCAACCTGCTGAGATTGCCGAACTTCCCCATAATGTCGAGGCCGAACAGCAATTGCTTGGTGCGATTCTGTCCTCCAATGACGTGCTTGACCGGGTCGATGACCTGGTCAAGACCGATCATTTCTACGACCCCGTCCATGCCGATATCTTTGCATTGGCATCCGGGCGCATCACCAAAGGCATGCAGACCGACGCCACGACGCTGAAAAACTTCATGGCCGATCATCCCGGACTCAAAGCCCTTGGCGGCCCGGAATATCTTTTGCGCATGCAGCTTTCCGCCATCGCCACCACGGCGGCGCGCGATTATGCGCAGCTGATCCATGATCTGGCCCTGCGCCGGTCGTTGATCGGTCTGGGCAAGGATATCGCCGATACCGCGCAGGCCGTGCGCGATGACAGCAGCCCCGATGACCAGATCGTCGAGGCAGAGGCAAAACTTTTCCAGCTTGCCTCGACCGGCACCGCATCCAAAGGTTTCCAGAGCTTCCTGCGCGCATTGACCGATGCCGTCGATATCGCCAATGCGGCCTATAATCGTGACGGCGGGTTGGCGGGGATCTCCACCGGGCTGGCGGACTTGGACAAGATTTTGGGCGGCCTGCATGACAGCGACCTTCTGATCCTGGCGGGGCGCCCTTCAATGGGCAAAACCTCGCTGGCCACCAATATCGCTTTCAATATCGCCAAGGCCTGGAAACGCGGGCCGAAAACCGATGGCAGCGAGGGCACGCTTGCAGGCGGCGTGGTGGGTTTTTTCTCGCTCGAAATGTCGGCGGCCCAACTGGCGCAGCGGGTGCTGTCGGAGGCCGCCGAAGTGCCATCCGAACTGATCCGCAAAGGCGACCTGAATGAGCAGGAGTTTCAACGCTACCTGCGCGCAGCCCAGGATCTGGAGGCCTGCCCGCTCTATATCGACGACACCCCGGCGCTGCCCATTTCCCAGGTCGCGGCCCGCGCCCGGCGGCTGAAACGGTCACGCCAGGGGCTGGATCTGCTGATCATCGATTACCTGCAGCTTCTGCGCGGCTCCGGCAAGGCCGACAACCGCGTCAACGAAGTCTCTGAAATCACCCAGGGCCTGAAGGCCATCGCCAAGGAGCTGAATATTCCGGTCATCGCGCTCAGCCAGCTTTCACGCCAGGTCGAAAGCCGCGAGGATAAGCGCCCGCAACTCAGCGATCTGCGCGAATCCGGCTCCATCGAGCAGGATGCCGATGTGGTCATGTTCGTCTATCGCGGCGAATATTACAAAGAACGTGAAAAACCGGGTGAGGAAAACCTGGAGGCCATGGCGAAATGGCAGCAGGATATGGACGCGCTGCATGGCAAGGCCGAGATCATCATCGGCAAGCAGCGTCACGGGCCCGTCGGAGCAATCGAGCTGAGCTTCGAAGGCCGTTTCACCAAATTCGGCAACCTGGTCAAGCCCTGGCAGCAGGGCGCGGATCAAGGGTTCTGACCGCTCGGTTTTGTGTGGATAGCGCTGGATTTGAGTATTTGGACAAAGAAGAAGGCAAATTTTAATCAAATTGTCGCTTCTTCTTTGCAAAAATACTCATTGTCCAGCGGTTGCCGCACACACCATCTTGACCCCGGCGCGGCTTGGCCCGACTAAAGCGCGATGGGAACCGGAACGCTTCATATCGACCTTGACGCCATGGCCACCAATTGGGCCGCGCTGGATGCGATGACCACATGCGAAACCGCCGCCGTGGTCAAGGCCGACGCCTATGGGCTTGGCATCGCTCCGGCGGCGCGACGGCTGGCGCGCGCGGGCGCGCGACGGTTTTTCGTGGCCAGCGCGGAAGAAGGTGCTGATCTGCGCAAAATTCTTGGCACCGGTGCCGATATATTTGTGTTTTCCGGCCATATGGCAGGGGATGCGCCACTGATCCGCGAGGCCCTCCTGACCCCAATGCTGAACAGCCCCGAACAATTGGCCCGACATTGCGAGAGCCTGCAGGATGCGCCCTTTGGCGTGCAGCTCGATACCGGCATGAACCGTCTCGGGATGGCACCCGTCGACTGGGCCGCCTGCCGCGATACTGCTGCGGCCGGGGCGCTGACGCTTGTCATCAGCCATCTGGCCTGCGCCGATGATCCCGACCATCCGCAGAACGCCGCACAGCTGACCCGGTTTCGCTCTATGACCACAGACATGTCCGTGCCGCGCAGCCTGTCCGCCACCGGCGGTATCCTGCTTGGCCCCGCCTATCATTTCGACCTCTGCCGTCCGGGTATCGGGCTTTATGGCGGCGCGCCGTTCACGGCGGCCCTGCCGGTGGTGCGCCTGTCGCTGCCGGTCATTCAGATCCGCGATCTGGCCCGTGGCGAAGCGGTTGGATATTCGGCCACCTGGACGGCGCAGAAACCATCGCGTATCGCCACGTTATCAGCGGGTTACGCTGACGGGCTTATCCGCGCGATGAGCGGGCGGGCGCGGGTTTTTGCCGGCGATGTCGCATGCCCTCTGGTTGGCCGCGTCTCGATGGATCTGTTGACCGTCGATGTCTCGAATCTGGACGCCGTGCCCGATCACCTGGACATTCTTGGCCCGCATCAGGGCGTCGATGATCTGGCCGATGCGGCAGGCACCATCGGGTATGAGATTCTGACCGCGCTCGGGGGGCGCTACGCCCGTATCCATAGCGGGGCCGAGGCATGATGAACCCGATCTCTCCTGTTGCATCTGTTGGCCGCTCTTCGCTGACGCTTCTGGCCGCGATCGGCCGGGTGGCTCTGTTCTTTTTTCAGGCGCTGTCCCATATTCTGCGCCCGCCCTGGTATCTGCGCGAATTTCTCACTCAGTTGATTCAGATCGGCTGGCTGTCGCTGCCCGTGGTTGGGCTGACCGCGCTTTTCACTGGCGGCGCTCTGGCGCTGCAAATCTATGCCGGCGGGTCGCGGTTCAATGCCGAAGCCGTGGTCCCCTCCATCGTTGCCATCGGAATGGTGCGCGAGCTTGGGCCGGTTCTGGGCGGTCTCATGGTGGCGGGCCGCGTTGCCTCGGCCATTGCCGCCGAGATCGCCACGATGAAGGTGACCGAACAGATCGACGCGCTGGTCACGTTATCGACCAACCCGATGAAATACCTGACCGCGCCGCGCATTCTGGCCGCTACGCTGACATTGCCCGTTCTGGTGGCGGTGGGCGATTCAATCGGCATCTTCGGCGGCTATCTGGTCGGCACCACGCGGCTTGGCTTCAATCAGGTGAACTACATCCAGAACACCGTTGATTTCCTTGAGTTTTGGGATATCGCCTCAGGGCTCGTCAAGGGCGCTTTCTTTGGCTTCATCGTGGCGCTGATGGGGTGTTATCACGGGATGAATTCCGGCCGTGGCGCGCGTGGTGTGGGGCGGGCCACGACCAATGCCGTCGTGTCCGCCTCGATCCTGATTCTGGCCACCAATTACCTGCTGACGGAGTTCTTTTTCACCGCATGATCGACATCACCGGACTTCATAAAGCCTTCGGGTCCAACGCGGTTCTGCGCGGCCTCGATTTGCATGTCGCGACCGGGTCCAGCACCGTCATCATCGGCGGATCGGGCACGGGCAAATCGGTGCTGCTGAAATGCGTGCTTGGGCTGATCACGCCCGATTCCGGCCAGATCCTGCTCGATGGCGAGGATGTGGCCCGGGCCGAGCGTGACAGCTTTCTCGCCAAATTCGGGATGCTGTTTCAGGGCGGCGCGCTGTTTGATTCCATGCCGGTCTGGCAGAATGTCGCCTTTCGCCTGTTGCGCGGTTCGCTGAAGAAACCGGTAGAGCAGGCGCGCGCGATCGCGCTGGCCAAACTTGCCCGTGTGGGGCTTGGGCCGGAGGTGGCCGAAATATATCCGGCCGAGCTGTCGGGCGGCATGCAAAAACGCGTCAGCCTTGCGCGCGCCATCGCTGCCGATCCGCAGATCATATTCTTTGACGAACCCACCACCGGACTCGACCCGATCATGGCAGGCGTCATCAATGATCTGATCCGCGAAATCGTGGTGGAAATGGGGGCCACCGCGATGACCATAACGCATGACATGTCGTCGGTGCGCGCCATTGCCGACCGGGTCGCCATGCTGCATGCGGGAAAAATCCGGTGGGAAGGGCCGGTGGCCGAAATGGATGCCGCCGAGGATCCCTATCTGCGCCAGTTCATCACCGGGGCCGCAGAGGGCCCGATCGAAACTGTCAGATAGGGCCTGCCACCCAAAACTGTCGCAGGGCAGATGCGGGTTTTCCCCTTGCCACGCATCACAAAATCCGCAGATTCCATTCCTTACCCGGATAGCAACCATATCGGAACAGCGCCCATGGACTTCCTCCGCTACGCAGTGCCGCTTGCCATCATCCTGGCCGTCTACGCCATCATCACCGGCCTTGGCTGGCTGCGCCGCGCCACCGGCGAACGCGCCGCCCGCCGCAAGGGCATGATCCTCAACCTCTTTCGCCGCGCCGCGCCGCCAATAATTGCCGGTCTCATCGTGGCTATCGCCGGAGGCATCCTCAGATTGCCCGGCAGCACCGGTGTCGCAGCTCTCCTGATCGCAGCTGGCCTTGCCTATGCCGCCCATCGCGGCCTTGGTGATCTGGGGCGTCAGACATGGCGCGACCATGGCCTGCGCATCGCCCTGACCGCCGCGCTGTCCCTCTTTGCCCTTTGGCAACTCGCCTATCTCTGAAACTTGCCGAAAATCGCCTTCATCTTGGCGAAAATACCTCGGGGAGCGCGAGGGGCTGGCCCCTCGCCCCTGCCCTGTCCACATCCACCACCCCTTGCCTTTCCCGCAGAACCTTCCAATCTCGCCCCCATGGCTCTGAAATTTCTCACCCTTCTCAACCTCAGCCTTCTGGTGTTCTACCCGATCTCCTGGTCTGCACCGCTGATGCGCGCGGGGCTTCTGCCCTTCTTTGCCCTTGATGAAATCTCCATCTTCTCGGGCATTTCGACATTGTGGCAGGAGGACATCCTGCTGGCCCTCCTGATCGCCCTGTTCGCCATCGCTGCCCCGATTGTCAAAACCCTCGGCCTGACGCTGATCCATTTCCGTCAGGCCCCTTCAAAGCTGCTCACCGCCTTCACCACCCTTGGCAAGCTTGCCATGGCCGATGTCTTTCTCATTGCGCTATATATCCTGCTGGCCAGGGGCATCGGTCTGGGACGCGTCGAAACCGCCTGGGGGCTTTGGCTCTTTACGGCCTGCACGCTCACATCGCTTGGGATCAGCCTTGCCACGGCGGCACTGGTCAAGCGGGGGGCTCTGAGCTAAGCCACCGATATGGCCAAACCTGTCACCCTGTTCATCTGTTCTGCCTGCGGCACCGCCCATAAGAAATGGGCCGGGCGCTGCGATGATTGCGGGAAATGGAACACCATTCAGGAGGAGGCACCGCTGTCCACCGGCCCCGGCACCAAGGCGCTTGGCGGCATGAAGGGCAAGGGCATGGTGTTGACCGATCTGACCACGCAGGAGGCCCCGCCGCCGCGCGTCGGCTCCGGCATGGCCGAACTTGACCGCGTTCTGGGCGGCGGCCTGGTGGCGGCATCGGCCAGCCTTGTGGGCGGCGATCCCGGCATCGGCAAATCCACCCTGCTGCTGCAGGCGGCGGCCTCTTTCGCGCGCGCCGGGCTCAAGGTCATCTATATCTCGGGCGAAGAGGCCACCGCGCAGGTCCGGATGCGGGCGCAGCGCCTGGGGCTGGGTGATGCGCCGGTGAAACTGGCCGCCGAAACCAATCTGCGCGATATCCTGACCACATTGGACGCGGAAAAACCCGACCTCGCAATCATCGATTCAATTCAGACCATGTGGCTCGATACCGTTGAAAGCGCGCCGGGCTCGGTGTCTCAGGTGCGCGCCACTGCGCAAGAGCTGGTCAGTTTTGCCAAGCGCAAGGGCACCTCGGTCATGCTGGTGGGTCATGTCACCAAGGACGGCCAGATCGCGGGCCCGCGCGTGGTCGAACACATGGTCGATACGGTGCTGTATTTCGAAGGCGAACGCGGCCACCAGTTCCGCATCCTGCGCAGCGTCAAGAACCGCTTTGGCCCGGCAGATGAGATCGGCGTTTTCGAGATGACCGGTGCCGGGCTGGCCGAGGTTCCGAACCCGTCGGCGCTGTTTCTCAGTGACCGCAACGAACGCGCGCCGGGCTCGGTGGTGTTTGCGGGCATGGAAGGCACGCGGCCGGTGCTGGTCGAGGTTCAGGCTCTGGTGGCCCCCTCATCGCTCAGCCAGCCGCGGCGCGCCGTGGTCGGGTGGGATGGCGGGCGGCTTTCGATGATTCTCGCGGTGCTGGAAGCCCGCGTCGGCATCTCGTTTCAGGGGCTCGACGTCTATCTCAATATCGCCGGCGGCATGCGGATCAGCGAACCGGCGGCCGACCTTGCCGTGGCCGCCGCCCTGCTCAGTGCGCGCGAAGACACCGCCCTGCCTGCCACATCCGTGGTTTTTGGGGAACTTTCTCTCTCTGGCGCGCTCAGACCGGTGTCGCAGGCCGAAAACAGGTTGAAAGAAGCCCGGAAACTTGGTTTTTCATCAGCGATCGCCCCCGAGGGATGCAAAATCACCGACAGGGCTGGTATGGACTTGAAACTGATGCCGGATCTGACTCGGTTTACAGGCGATATTTTCGGCGCGGGGTAGGCTCGCAGGCCGCAATAAAACGAGAGGGCCGACATGGAAGGCTTCACCCTATTCGACGCGGTCGTGGCCGGTCTCATCGTAATCTCGGCCATATTGGCCTATTCACGCGGCTTCGTGCGCGAAGCGCTGTCCATTGCGGGATGGGTCGTGGCGGCCATCGTGGCCTTTATCTTCGCGCCGCGCGCCAAGGAGCTGATGTTCGAAGTGCCCTATCTGGGCGATTTCCTGAACGGATCGTGCGAATTGGCGGTGATTGCGGGCTTTGCGGCGGTATTCGCACTGGCGCTGGTGATCATCTCGCTGTTCACGCCGTTCTTTTCCTCTGCCGTGCAACGCTCGGCTATCGGGGGCCTGGATGCCGGCCTGGGGTTCCTCTTTGGTGTCGCGCGCGGGGTTCTTCTGGTGGCCGTCGCGCTGATTGCCTATGACCGTGTGGTCGGGTCCGAGCCGATTGCGGTGGTCTCCGACAGCCGGTCTGCGGAAGTATTCCAATCCATTCAGGGCACGATCGAGGAACAAATTCCAAGCGACGCCCCCGGCTGGATCGTGCAGCGCTATGAGGAACTGGTGAACAGCTGTGGCCCGGTCGCCGAATAACATCGCGCCGGGGTCATCCCGGTCTCAGAACACATCATGATCGCGATCGCGCCGGGCTCCGCCCGCGGACAGCCCGGCCACGATCAGCAGCACCGCACTGACCCAATAGGCATAAAAACCGATATCGACCAGATCCATCATCTGGCCCATTGCGCTTCCGATATCTTCCCTGAAATCCCACAGGTTCATCCCCACCATCCCAAGCGCGTCATTGGCCTGCATCTGGTTCCAGATCGCCGCGCCAAACGGGGCCAGACCGGCCAATAGCGTGATCAGTCGCGAGCCTCCTGTGAGCAGGGCGAGAAGGGCGGCCAGAGCGCCAAGCGCAAAGGTGCCGGCGAAAATCCAAAGCTCCAGCGGGGCATCGGGGCCAAGCACCGGGCGCAGCGCCTCCCAGGGCGTAAATCCGCCCGCAAAGGGCAAGGACATCCAGTTCAAAAACGCACTTGCGGCCATCGCGGCCCCGGCCAGAATGATGATCAGGCGCATCGGAAATCTCCTGTTTTTGCGCAAAAGGCGCGTCCCGCTCAACTCAGGTTAAGTCCGAAGCCAATGGCTGGCAACTGCGGACCGGTCCGGGCGCGCGCCGGTCATGCATCCTGCTCGCCCGCCAGGAACCGGTCGAACGCGTCCATGCAAGGCCCCCAGGTCGGATCGCTTGGCACCATCATGTGATTGGGCGAATCGTAGAGGGAAAACTCAGCGTTGGGCAGCGAACCGGCGATCAGCTTTGACTGTTCCGGCGATTGCACCGCGTCGCCGGCGCTGTGCATCACCAATGCCGGTGCCAGCACCTTGTGCAGAATATCGCTGACATCGATATCGCCGACGAGCCGCCGGATCTCGGCCGCCGTATCGGGCGTGGCCGATACTGCCTGCATCTGCACCTGGCTTTCCAGTTCTTCAGGCGTGGCGCGCGGCATGAACAGGGTCGCCACGGCGCGCATGAAGGGGCTGCCCGCGACACCCCAACCGGATTTGATCATCGCGACCATCATATCGGTCGTGGCCTTGTCGCCGCGCGCGGTCGATCCGCGAACCAGCCCGTTCAGCAAAATCAGCCGACTGACCCGTTCAGGCCGGCGCGCGGCAAAGCTGAGCGAGATCGGCACGCTTTGCGAAGTGGCATAGATCGGAAACCGGTCCAGCCCGGCCGCATCGGCCACCGCCTCCATGTCATCGACAAATTCCGGCAATGTCGCCGCGCCCAGATTGCGATCCGACAGGCCGGTGCCGCGCGGATCATAGCGGATCAACCGCCGCCCGTGCGACAGCCGTTCCAGCAATGGCCGCCAGACCGGGCTTTGCCAGTCATGTTCCAGATGGCTGAGCCAATGCCCCCCACGCAGCAGCGGCGGCCCGTCGCCAATTTCGGCCCAGGCTATCGCGGTGCCGTCGCGCGACTTGGTATAGCGAATCGTTTGCTGCATCGGCGCGCCAATCGCTTGCGGCGCGGCCAAGGGCGCATCACCGCCCGGTCCGACCAGTGTGACGGCGACCGCCATCTGCACACCACAGCGCGGCACGGTCCGGATGATGCCCTGCGCCTTGCCATCATCGCCCACCGCCGCGCGCGCCGCACTGATCCGCGCCGCAACCGTCGCGTCCGAAACGATGCGGCCCTTCCAGATTTCGGTCATCAGATCATCATAGCTGACCAGATCGGGGGCCCGCGCCAGCAACAGCGCAAGCAGGGCAAAGACCTGCGGCTCAGTATGAATCTCGGCCCCATCGTTGCTGAGCCGGTGGCGATCAGGGTCCAGCTCACTGGTGCCAAAACGATAGGTCATGGCCCATATTGCACAATGCAGGCGGGGTTTCTCAAGCAAAGACCGGGAAATGGGCAAAACAGAAGCCAATCACAAGGGTTTCTAAAGGCGCGCTTCAAGCCGGGCGCGCGCAAAGCGGGCAATCTCAGGACATCAGCACCGCAAACCCGATGAAAGGAATACCCCGATGACCCGCACAGCACCCCACACAACGCCCCTCACCCGCCCCGATGGATCCATTGATACCGCCTATTACATGGCCCGCGGGCGTCAGTTGCGCAGCCGTCAGGCGCATCACCTTGCCGGGCGCGCCAGCGCCAGACTGCCCGCGCTCGGGGTCGTCGCCCTGACCGTTCTGGCCGCCATCATGGTCCTGCCCCTCACCATTTGAGAACCACCGCACCGGGCCGGCGACGCCGCCGCTCTGCCGGTCGCACCTGTGGCGGTGCTGCGGGCCGGATGGTCAGGCGTTATGACCGGCCTGCGGAGGATTGCAGAAGCTGACGGAATTGTGTTCGCGCATGGCCTTTTCAATCGGGGCATCGCCACGATAGGGTCGCCGCCACCCTGAACAGCAAATGCGAGTGATCCCCGATGAACCGTACCGGCACCCTGATCGTCAGCCTGGCGCTGTCTGTCGCAGCAACCTCTGCCATCGCCGACAGCCATGGCAATGATCTGGTGCATTCGCGCGAATTCCGCGGCAGCGTCTATATGATGAACCAGACGCATATGACGCTTTACATGCGTGATGGCGACGCCGAGAACCGTTCGGGCTGCACCGGGCAATGCGCCGAGACATGGCCGCCGGCGCTGTTGCCCGAAGGATCCGAGCTTGGCGAGAATTACGCCTTGTTCCGGCGCGACGATGGCACCATGCAGATCGCCTATAAGGGCCGGCCGCTTTACCTGTATTCCGGCGACGCCCGGGTCGGCGATACCAATGGTGACGGCATCGGCGGTATCTGGACCATATCGCGCCCGACCGAATAGCCGGGCCATCCCGACCGGGGCACCCCCCTTGGGATCGTCACGCTGACCGGGTTGGCCACCATCATGGCCCTGCCTTTCGCCATCTGATGGTCACGGGCTGCGAATTCTTGACAATCACATGACAGTCACGGGTGACTTTGCCTGGGCGCTTGTCTATAGCCCATGGGGAATCGGAGAGACGTGGAGCGCTGCCCCCCATGCAAACCCAGATGACCCCCTTCCTGAGCCACCCGTTTGATGACGACAAGCTCAAGGAAGAATGCGGTGTTTTCGGCGTCATTGGCGTGAGCGATGCCGCCAATTTCGTGGCCCTCGGTCTGCATGCCTTGCAACATCGCGGTCAGGAGGCCGGTGGCATCGTCACCCATGACCCCGAACACGGGTTCCAATCGGCCCGCCGCTTTGGCTATGTGCGCGACAATTTCACCTCTGCCAGATTGATGGAAACCCTGCCCGGCTCGCTTGGCATCGGGCATGTGCGCTACTCCACCTCCGGATCCAAGGGCCCGACCCAGATCCGCGATGTGCAGCCCTTTTTCGGTGAATTCTCAATGGGCGGCGCGGCGATTGCCCATAATGGCAATATCACCAATGCCGAGGAATTGCGCCGCGATCTGATCGGGCAAGGCTCGATCTTCCAAAGCTCATCCGACAGCGAATGCATTATCCATCTGATGGCGCGCAGCTATCAGAAAAACATTCCCGAACGGATGAAGGATGCGTTGCGCCGGATTGAGGGTGCGTTCTCCGTCGTTGCCATGACACGCACCAAGCTGATTGGCGTGCGCGACCGGTTGGGCGTGCGCCCGCTGGTTCTGGGGCAATTGGGCGATGGTTGGGTGCTCAGCTCGGAAACCTGCGCGCTTGATATCATCGGGGCCGATTTCGTGCGCGAGATCGAACCGGGTGAAATGGTGGTGATCTCTGCCAAGGGCATCGAAAGCTATATGCCGTTCGATCCCGCAAAACCGCGGTTCTGCATCTTTGAATATGTCTATTTCTCGCGCCCCGACAGTATTCTGGGTGGCCAGTCGGTTTATTCGACGCGGCGCCAGATCGGCGTGGAACTGGCCCGCGAAGCCCCGGTTGATGCCGATCTGGTCTGCCCCGTTCCCGACAGCGGCACGCCCGCGGCCATCGGCTACAGCCAGGAAAGTGGCATTCCCTACGCGATGGGGATCATCCGCAACCAATATATGGGCCGCACCTTTATCGAGCCGACCGAACAGATCCGCAATATGGGGGTGCGGCTGAAACTGAATGTGAACCGGGCGCTGATCCGCGGCAAACGGGTCATTCTGGTCGATGACAGCGTGGTGCGCGGCACCACCAGCCGCAAGATCAAGGAAATGATCCTGGATGCCGGTGCCGCCGAAGTGCATTTCCGTATCGCCAGCCCGCCCACCGCCTGGCCCTGCTTTTATGGCGTCGACACTCCACAGCGTGAAAAACTGCTGGCCGCAACGATGACCGAGGCCGAAATGCAGACCCATTTGCAGGTCGACAGCCTGCGCTTCATCTCGCTTGACGGGCTCTACCGGGCCGTGGGCGAGGCCAAGGGGCGCAACAATTCCTGCCCGCAATATTGCGACGCCTGTTTTTCCGGCGACTATCCGGTGCAACCCACCGATATGCTCGCCAAAGGCTTCGAGGTGCGGGAACCGGCAGAGTGAAACCGCCGACCACCCGGCTGCGTTTCCGCCCGCATCATTTCCTCTGCGCTCTCGGCTACCGGGGCGAAGGCTATTCCGACAGTTTCACCGCCAATCTGTCCGCCATTGTGATCGACCGGCTGCGTGGCCCCGACGGCGATGCAACCGCCATCCAGGTCACCGGCCACGCCGATGATATCTGCACACCCTGCCCAAAACGGCGCGGCAATCTGTGCACCAACCAGAGCGCAATCACCAAGCTTGACCGCGCCCATGCCGCAGCCCTGTCGCTCAAACCGCGTTAGATCCTGACATGGGGCCAGGCCCAGTCCCGGATCCGCCAATTCGTGGCACCCGGAGATCTGAAAACCCTCTGCCAGGGCTGCCAATGGCTGGAGCTTGGGTTTTGCGAAACAGCCCTCGCAAGGCTGCATGGCAAACCGAAAACCTGACCCGATCCCCCGGCTTCTTTGCGCCTCAAATATCCAGATCCAGCGCCATCAACCTGCCCGCACCTTACCGGTGGCACGCGCATTCGCCCCCCCCACACGTCTCGCTCCATCTGACGCCACCAACCCATCACCGCGCACCAAGCGGCCCAAGGAGGGCCCCAAAGGGGCCTGACGCGGGCCGCCTGCCGGGGCGATGGCGCAAGCCAGCGCAATCCCTGTCATCATGAAAAACACCGCCCGGGGATCGCCCCCGCGCGGTGCCATGTTCTTCGCTATCGCTTTGTTCAGCGGGTCGACAATGCCTTCCAGGCCCCGGTCACGATCAGCGCCGCAATTCCCGCCTTTACCACATCGCCAATCAGGAACGGTGCCACAAACCAGGTCCAGTAAAAGCCGCTCGATTGCGCCACCCATCCGGCCTCAAAGCCAAGCCCACCGGCCAGCGCCACAGGCCAGATCAGGCCGGGAACATACAACAGCCCCGAGATCATCAGCGCCGACGCCCCGGTGCCCAGCAAGCCGCGGGCAATACCACGTTCGGCGGCTAGACCGGCCAGATAGGCCATGCCGACAAAGCCAAACAGGAACCCTGCGGTCGGTCCGGCAAAGGCCGCGCCGTTCATGCCATTGGCAAATACCGGCAACCCCATCGCGCCTTCCGCCAGATAGGCCAGCAATGTCAGCGCGCCCAGGCGCGATCCAAAGGTAAAGCCGACCATCAGAATGGCCAGGGTCTGCAAGGTCATCGGCACCGGCAGCATCGGCACCGAAATCTGGGCGGCGATGGCGATAAAGGCCGAGCCTCCAACCACCATCAGCAGTTTTTTCAATGCGCCGTCGGTCCCGGTCACGGCTTGGCTCAAGGTCATGTCGCGGCTCATGCGCGTCTCCTTTTGAAATCGAAATTTCCCCTTGGCTCCGTTTTCCCCACCGGCCCGGCCAAAGTCAAGCACCCTCGGGCCTCTGCCCCTTGCCAATTCCGCGCAAACCGGCCATCAGGCGCGCATGACTGAGAAACTGCTTGATGGACAGATTGCCCTGGTCACCGGGGCCTCGCGCGGCCTCGGCGCGGCCAGCGCCGAATGGCTCGCCGCGCAGGGCGCGCATGTCGTTGCGGTCGCGCGCACCGTGGGCGGCCTGGAAGAGCTCGATGACCGCATAAAGGCCCGCGGTGGCAGCGCCACGCTGGCCCCGATGGACATCACCGATGAGAATGCGGTGGCCCATCTTTGCCGCAATATCCATGACCGATGGGGCCGGGCCGATATCTGGGTGCATGCCGCCATCCATGTCACTGCCCTGACCCCGGCCAGCCATATCCGGCCCAAGGATCTGGACGCCAATATCGCCACCAATATCCGCGCTCTGGCCCGGGCCATCGCGCTGATCGAGCCGCTGATTGCGCCTTCGCCAAACCCGCAGGCCGTGTTCTTTGACGATCCCCAGGCCGGCAAGTTCGCCGGCAGCTATGCCATGTCCAAGGCCGCGCAACGGGCGTTGGTGCAAAGCTGGCAGGCCGAGAATCAGCGCCATGGCCCCAATGTCCATCTGCTCAGCCCCGCGCCGATGGCCACAAGAACCCGGGCCCGGTTCTACCCCGGCGAAGACCGCACATTGCTGGCCGCGCCCTATGATGAGGCCAGCCGCTTGCTAACGGCCCTTCTGCCGACCAGCTGAGCGACGCAGGCGCAGGCCGCTTTTTCGGCTATTGCGGCAAATTCAGCCGAGGACCAGACCAGCAATCCGGCCTCGGCGCAGATGCCTCCGCCCCGTTTCCTGACATTTGTGGCGATGACGGCGCTGGTGCCCGCAATTATGCGGGCCCCGTGGATCTTTGCTCAAATGGAACTGTGAAAGCTGTCGGATACCGGCATATCGTCGGCACTCCGCGCCGGATCAAACAGGTCAACGCCAGGGCCTCAGCCCGCCTCGGCCCCGTCTTCGAGCTCCAGCGCCAGCGCCTCGGCGCGCGCGGCCAGTTCGGCCAGGCTGTCCGTCAACGAACTTGGCACAACCGCGACCGAGACCTGTTCGGGATCGGGCGGCGGCGCTTCTTCCAGCTCGGCAATGCGCCGGGCGCGGCGTTCCAGCCGGGCCTCGGCCTCGGCCAGGCTGCGGTCGCGGGCACGCAGGGCTTCCTCGGCGCGTTGCAGATCTTCCTCCAGACCGGCGGTCTTGTCGGCCAGCATAAGGCCCGCCATCAGCAACATCCGTTCCGGTGCCATGCGTCCGATCTGGCCCAGAATGACCGTGGCCTCCGTATCCAGCATCCGGGCCGCGGATTGCAGAAAGGGCTCCTCGCCCGGCTGGCAGGAGACCGCAAAGCTGCGCCCGCCAATTTCGATCTCGATATCAGGCATCGGCCCCACCCCCATCCAGAACCGGCCGGATCTCGGCCAATATCGCGCGCGCCTCGGCCGCATCGGCGGCGCGTTCGGCGCGCAGGCTTTCCAGTTCAGCCGCCAGCGACGCTGTCACCAGATCGCTGTTGGCAATGGCATCATTGCCAATGCCTTCGCGCATTTCCTCGATCGTGTCGCGCAGCGCCCGGTTGCTTTGCCTGAGCCGCGTCATCTCCTTGGCGGCACCGCCACCGCCGGGGCCTGATATCGCCTCCAATTGGGCGACCTTTCCCTGCACTTCATCCAGTTGTTCCTGAGCCTCGGTGCATTCCTCACGATAGCGGTCGCGGTCCTTGCGCAATCGCTGAATGCGCCGTCGCAGAACGTCTTCGACCTTTTGACGGCGCTCAAGCTCGGCTTCCAGCGCGGCCACCGCCCCTTCATCAGGCG
Organism: Alterinioella sp.; assembly: GCF_058343375.1. Taxonomy (NCBI): domain Bacteria; kingdom Pseudomonadati; phylum Pseudomonadota; class Alphaproteobacteria; order Rhodobacterales; family Paracoccaceae; genus Alterinioella; species Alterinioella sp. The sequence goes on along the minus strand of NZ_JBTUJH010000106.1, from coordinate 37,610 downwards.
CGGCCCCGTCGCTGGCCGGCACAGCCGCCTCGCGCGCCTTTGTCAATTCGCGCGCAGCCTCATCGGCATCGGCCTTGCGGGCGGCCTCAACCGCGCGCAGCCGATCGCTCAACTCCGCATGCGTGGCCTGCTCGGATGCCAGCGTGGCTTGGGTTTCCGCCAGCGCAGCGCTGAGCGCGGCCAGCCGTTCGGCCATTTCGGCCGCATCCTCGCCCGCGCCGGTGGTGCCCGTGGGGCCCGCAACCTTGCGCGCCGCCATCCCTTGCGCGATACGATCCAACGCAGTTGTAATCCGTCCCTCAAGCGCCGCGATCTGGTCCAGATCAGTGGGTTCGCTCATATCCTGCCACACCCTTTGCCGTTTTTGTCACTACCCGATGTGGCGCATGCCTTGCCCGGCCCGGCCACCCTGGGTCCAGCGAATCGTATCCGGGCCAGATTTGCAACCGTTTCCGGGCCAGAATCGACCGCGACCCCGGTTTTTCGGCCGAAAATGGCAAGATGATGCCCTGCGGCCTGCTTGCACTTCGGAGCGGGCCTGCTATCACGCCGACACAGCCCGTCCCCCGCCAACAGGAAGGATACCGACCTTGGACCTGACCGCCCTTGCCGCCGCGCACCCCGATCACTGGCGCCGCGCCGCCTGTATCCGCACCCTGACGCTGGACGCCGTCGCGGCTGCCAATTCCGGCCATTCCGGGATGCCGATGGGCATGGCCGATGTCGCCACGGTCCTGTTTGAAAAGCACCTGAAATTCGACGCGGGCGCGCCGCATTGGCCTGATCGGGATCGGTTTGTTCTGAGCGCGGGCCATGGCTCCATGCTGCTGTATTCGCTGCTGCATCTGACCGGATATGCCGACATGACGCTGGACCAGATCCGCAATTTCCGCCAATTGGGCGCAATCACCGCCGGCCACCCCGAATATGGCCATGCCACCGGCATCGAGACCACGACAGGCCCCCTGGGCCAGGGGCTGGCCAATGCCGTCGGGTTTGCCATGGCCGAAGCATCCCTGCGCGCCCGGTGGGGCAGCAAAGTGGTCGATCACCACATCTATTGCATCGCCGGCGATGGCTGCCTGATGGAGGGTGTCAGCCAAGAGGCCATTGGCCTGGCCGGGCGCCACGAACTGAGCCGCCTGATCGTGATGTGGGACAATAATGGCATCACCATCGACGGCCAGGTCAGCCTGTCGGACCGCACCGACCAGATGGCGCGCTTCGCGGCCTCGGGGTGGGATGTCTTTGAATGCGACGGCCATGACCCGGCAGATATCGACCGGGCCATTGTGGCGGCCAAGGCCAGCCCCGGCCCCGCGATGATTGCCTGCAAGACCCATATCGCGCTTGGATCTTCGGCGCAGGACACTTCCAAAGGGCATGGCGCGCTGACCGATGCGACGCTGATTTCCGAGACCAAATCCGCCTATGGCTGGACCAGCGGCCCGTTCGACATCCCTGCCGACCTGAAGCAGGAATGGGAGGCCATCGGATCCCGCGGTGCCGCCGAGCGTGCCGCATGGGACGCCCGCATCGCCACGCTGTCGACTGCCAAACAGGCAGAGTTTGCCCGCGCCATGTCTGGCGAGATGCCCAGAAAACTGTCAGCCACGATCAAGGCGCTGAAAAAGCAGATTTCCGAGGCCGCACCCAAGGTCGCCACCCGCAAGGCCAGCGAAATGGCGCTTGAGGTGATCAACCCGATCCTTCCCGAAACGCTTGGCGGCTCGGCCGACCTGACCGGATCGAACAACACCAAGACGGCGGATATGGGCACGTTCGAGCCGGAGAACCGCAAGGGCCGCTACGTCTATTACGGTATCCGCGAACATGGCATGGCGGCGGCGATGAACGGCATGGCGCTGCATGGCGGCGTGCGCCCCTATGGCGGCACCTTCATGTGCTTTACCGATTACGCGCGCGGGGCCATGCGGCTGAGCGCGCTGATGGGGGTCTCGGTGCAATATGTGATGACCCATGACAGTATCGGGCTGGGTGAAGACGGGCCCACGCATCAGCCGGTCGAACATCTGGCGATGTTGCGTGCGACGCCGAACATGCTGGTATTTCGCCCCGCCGACGCGGTGGAAACGGCGGAAAGCTGGGAAGCGGCGCTGAACCAGAAGGCGACGCCGTCGGTGCTGGCGCTGAGCCGCCAGGGCCTGCCCACATTGCGCCACGAACACAAGACCGCCAACCTGACCTGGCGCGGCGGCTATGTGCTGGCCGATGCCGGATCCAAGCGACAAGCCATTCTGCTGGCCACCGGATCGGAAGTGTCGATCGCCATGGCGGCGCGCGATATTCTTGAGGCCGAGGGCATTGGCACGCGGGTCGTCTCCTTGCCCTGCATGGAGCTTTTCGCCAGCCAGGACGACGCCTATCGCAAACGGGTTCTGCCCGGTGGCGCGGTGCGGGTCGCGGTCGAGGCCGGTGTGCGGCAAGGCTGGGACCGCTGGCTTCTGGGCGAACGCGGGCGCGAGGCCAAGGCCGGGTTCATCGGCATGGACAGTTTTGGAGCTTCGGCCCCGGCAGACGCGCTTTATGCGCATTTCGGCATCACCGCCGAAAGCGTCGCCGCGAAGGCGCGTGAGCTGCTGTAACGCGCCCCGTTTCGCTAAATAAAGCGGGGCTTATTGGCATTTGAGAGGGATTGCGCTGGCTGACGCCATCGCCCGCGGCGGGCCGTATTCGGCCCATGGAAAGGCCTGCGCCCGAAATTCGGGCGACTGGCATATGTCTCAAGCCCTGAATGAGTATTTTTGCAAAGAAGAAGACGGGCGGTTTTCGTGTAGAAAATGGCCACGGAAATCTGTCCGGTCGGGACTGCCCGGCGCGCCGCCTGAACGAGCGGCGGCGGGCCGGGACGGCGGTGATCGCCTCAGAGATGTTTGCCCATTTCGACTGCCGTATCCAGCATCCGGCAGGAAAAACCCCATTCATTGTCATACCAGCTGAGCACACGCGCCATGCGGCCCTCCAGCACTTTGGTCTGATCGGTGGCAAAGCCCGAGCTGTGGGGGTCGTGGTTGTAATCCATCGATACCAGTTTGCGATCCGTCACGCCCAGGATACCTTTCAACGGGCCCGAGGCGGCAGCGGCGCGCATCAGATCGTTGATTTCCTCGGCGCTGGTGTCGCGGGCGGCCTCGAATGTCAGATCAACGGCCGAGACATTGGGCGTCGGCACCCGGATTGCGACGCCATCGAGCTTGCCCTGCAGCTCGGGCAGCACCAGGCCGACGGCGCGTGCCGCCCCGGTCGAGGTCGGGATCATGTTCATCGCCGCCGCGCGGGCGCGATACAGGTCGGAATGCATCGTATCCAGCGTCGGCTGATCACCGGTATAGGAATGGATCGTGGTCATGAAACCGCGCCTGATACCGATACCGTCATTCAGCACCTTGACCACAGGGGCCAGGCAATTGGTGGTGCAGGACGCGTTCGAGACGTGAATGTCATTTGCCGTCAGCTCGCCATGGTTCACGCCATAGACGATCGTCTTGTCCGCGCCCGAGGACGGGGCCGAAACCAGCACCCGGGACGCCCCGTTGTCCAGGTGCACCAGGGCCTTGTCGCCTTTGAAGATGCCGGTGCATTCCAGCACGATATCGACATCGCCCCAGGGCAGTTCAGCGGGATTGCGAATGGCGGTCACCGCAATGCGCCCACGCCCGGCATCGATCCAGCCCTCGCCATGCGTCACATTCGACGGAAACCGGCCATGCACCGAGTCGAATTGCAGCAGATGGGCATTGGTTTCCACCGGGCCCAGATCGTTGATCGCGATCACCTCAATATCGTCGCGGCCCTGTTCGACAAGCGCGCGCAGCACCAGGCGGCCGATCCGCCCGAACCCGTTAATAGCAACTTTCACACTCATATCGTATTCCTCGCATCCCGGTGGAAGGCTCCGTCGAGCCAGTATGTTAACGCTAACAGCGCTGGTTTACGCCAATTTCGGCGAAGATGAAACCTGCTACCGGTGCCCTGCGGCATCAAAACCAGAACGCCACCCATTCGACAGGGCGCAGCACCTGGCAGCCAGGAATGATACAAGGTTAGCTGACGAGATCGCGAAAATCGACCGCAAACGGCCACACGAAGACGGCCGCGCCAAGTTCAGGCGCGGCCCGATCGCGGCCCTTCACAGGGTTACCACCCCGGCAGATCTGCCACCTACTCCACGATCGTGGTTTTGGCAGGGACGGTCTTGACGCCGGTCACCATCGCGCGCGGCAGGTTGACGCCGGTGCGGACGCTTTCCCAGATCACCGCAACAATATGGACCACCACAGAAATCTCGGCCCAAATGACCAAAGCCTCATGGGCTTCCTCGACCCACTCCGCATCGGAATACCCGCTGATCGTCAGCATGTAGCCGGTGACAGAAATCGCCAGCAGGGTGACAATGATGTTCCAGATCATCAGCGCGCCAAGCGGTGAGTGGCCCAGATGCACGCGCCGCCGGCCTGCGGCCATGTCCGAGATCTGCCCCCTGATGCTGCCGAGCGTCGGCACGAAACTGGAAAACCGGGCATAGCGCGACCCGGCAAAGCCCCAGACAAGTCGAAACACCAGCAAACCCAGAATGATATAACCGACCACCTGATGGGCGCTGCCGTCATCTTCCAGAAACAGGGCATTGGCGACAAATCCCGCCACCAGAGCCCAGTGAAAGACCCGCAGCAACGGATCCCAAATATTGTATTTTTTCATAGGCCTTGCCCTCCTTTGGTTGATCATTGCAGGGGCTTCGTCCGAGGACAATCCATGTCGGCCTTGGCCCAGCATATCGGCCAAGCATGGCACCAAACCGGACCTGTCGGGAATAGACCGAAAGTTGGCGATGCCGCGACTATGCCGGAGGTTTATATGGCTCAACCCCGGTTTATCCGGTCGGCACTCTTGAAGCGTAAAAAGGTAAGCGCCATCCGACCCAAATATCCTTAGCGCCAGAAGGCCACCCATTCGATCAGGCGCAGCACGTGGCGGCCGAGAACAATGTGCAGATCCCAGTCAAAAAAGAACAGATCGGCGGCAAATATGCCCGCAATTATCAGCGCAAGCCAGAAGGCGATGGTGTTGGTCATGGGGCGCGGTCCCGGAGGGCTGTCGCGGGCAGCATGGCGCAGGCCGGGTCCGCACGCAAGATGGCTGCGCGACCGGCTGGATCACAGCGGCCCCCGCCCACCATGGTGCTGGCCGGTATCCGGGGCAAATCAGCCCTGCAAGCGCCCCATCGTGGCGGCGACATCGGCCATGCGGGCGGAAAACCCCCATTCATTGTCATACCAGGCCAGCACCCGCACGGTGCGCCCGCCCACAACCTTGGTCTGGGCGGGCGCAAAGATGGAGCTTTGCACCGTGTGGTTGAAGTCGATCGAAACCTTGGGCTCGGGATCATAGGCCATCACCATTCCCATATGTCCGGCGCAGGCTTCGCGCACCACCTCGTTGACATCCGCCACAGTCACACTGCGCCCCGCTTCAAATGTCAGGTCGACAGCCGAAACATTATGCGTCGGCACCCGCATCGCGGTTCCATCCAGCTTGCCCTTGAGGTTCGGCAGCACTTCGCCAATCGCTTTTGCCGCCCCGGTCGAGGTCGGGATCATCGCCATGGCGGCGGCGCGGGCGCGATACAGATCGTCATGGCGCCGGTCCAGCGTCGGCTGGTCGCCGGTATAGCTGTGGATCGTCGTCATGATGCCGCGCTCAATGCCGATGGCCTCATCCAGAACTTTCGCCAGCGGGGCCAGGCAATTGGTGGTGCAGGAGCTGTTCGAGACCATGATGTCCGCTCCGGTCAGGGACCGGTGGTTGACACCATAGACGATGGTTTTCTGCACATTCTTTGCCGGGGCCGAGATCAGCACCGATTTTGCGCCCTGATCCAGATGCACCGCCGCCTTGTCGCCATCGTTGAACTTGCCGGTGCATTCCAGCACAACATCGCAGCCCGACCAGTCCAGCTCACGCGGGTCATAGGTCGAAAACATCTTCATCGGTCCGCGGCCCAGATCCATGGTATCGCCATCGGTGGTGATGGTGCCGGCAAACCGGCCATGCACGGAATCATAGCGCAACAGATGCGCCGAGGTCTCGATCGGACCGGTGGCATTGATCTTGACGACCGAGACATCATTGCGCGCGCTTTCGGCAATATGGGCCAGCGTGCAGCGGCCGATACGGCCAAATCCGTTGATCCCGACAGTGACGGTCATGGCTATGCTCCTTATCCTCTTGGAGCAGGCTTATAGGCGGGGCGTTCCGGAGTGAGAACCCGGAAAACTGATATGTCGCAATATGTTAGCGGTAAACCCGACATTTAGCGCCGGACAGGTGCCACCGCGTTGCCGCAATGCAGCAGGCTGGCCAGCCATTTGCCATCCTGCCTGCGCGGGCACCATGCTGCCCAGACGATTCCCCCCTGCCCCTTGCCCATCTTCTTCTTTGCAAAAATACTCAATTGCACCGTCAGATAGCCGGAGCCAAACGAACGATGTCTGCGATGGCCGCGCCGGGCGATGCCGCAGGCAGCGCAATTTCCCTGCAACGAAAAAGGGCCGCCCAAAATAGGGCAGCCCTTGCTCGTCTGGTCTCTGGAAAGCTTAACGCTTGGAGAACTGGAAGCTCTTGCGCGCTTTTGCCCGACCAAATTTCTTGCGTTCCACGACGCGGCTGTCACGGGTCAGGAAACCCGCCGCTTTCAGCGCGCCACGCAAAGACGGCTCATAGCGCTGCAAGGCCACGGAGATGCCATGCTTGACGGCACCGGCCTGCCCCGACAGACCGCCACCCTTGACGGTGGCCATCACGTCGAACTCGCCTTCGCGCCCTGCAACAGTGAAGGGCTGGCGCAGGATCATCTGCAACACGGGCCGTGCGAAATACACGGACATGTCCTTGCCATTCACGATCACTTTACCAGACCCCGGTTTGATCCAGACGCGGGCAACCGCATCTTTCCGTTTGCCGGTGGCATAGGATCGGCCAAGCGCGTCGCGGATCTGTTCGCGCGGCTCGCCCATATTCAGAACGACGGGTGCGCTATCATCACCAGCCACGGCTTTCAGCTCATCGAGTGAGGAAATAGTCTCGGCCATGATCATGCGCTCCGGGTGTTTTTCGGGTTCATGGATGCGACATCCAGAACGGTGGGCGATTGGGCTTCATGCGGGTGCTCGGCCCCTGCATAAACGCGCAGGTTGGTCATCTGCTGGCGGCTGAGCGGCCCGCCGGGCAGCATCCGCTTGACGGCCTGTGTCAGCACGCGTTCAGGATATTTGCCTTCCAGAATCTGGCCGGTGGTGCGGGATTTGATGCCGCCCGGATAGCCGGTATGCCAGTAATTGGGCTTGTTGCGCTTGTTGCCCGTCACCTGCACCTTTTCGGCGTTGATGACGATGACATTGTCGCCCATATCCATATGGGGCGTGAAGGACGGCTTGTGCTTACCGCGCAGCCGCATGGCGATGATCGAGGCCAGACGCCCCAGAACCACGCCTTCGGCGTCGATCAGGATCCAGTCTTTGTCGATATCCGCCGGCGTGGCAGAGAAGGTCTTCATCTCAGGCTTCCTTGGGCTGCCGGGCCAGGGTGGCACCGGGACATCAGAAAAAAAGCAGAGGGCGCAGGCCCTCCGTCGATATGCGTGTTCTACCCTATTGTTGGCCGAGGTCAAGGGTATCGAATTTAAGTTATTTGTTGAAATTCAATCAGTTACAAAAGAGGTATTATTTTACCCCATAAATCATGCACTGATTTGTTCAGGTGAATTGTCCGGAAGACGCGGCCTCACCGCCGCGAAAACCGCAAAGCTCGCTTGACCGTTCACAGGCAGACGCACGGCAAAACGCAGCGCTGCCCAGTCACCCGAATTTGCACGATGCAAACGTGCCGGGCCGGATCACGGCCCCGACCAACAGAAAAATCGCCCCCCCCGGCCCCGCGTCAGCGCCGCAGCAGGGCGGAAATCGCGGCATCCTCAAGTGCCCAGTTCAGCAACGCGTCGCGGATGCCTTCATGCACGCGGGCACGCCAGTCAGGGTTTCGCAGATTCTCCAGATCGTCGGAATCGGACAGGAAGCCAAGCTCCAGCAGGATCGACGGGATATCGGCGGCCTTGAGCACGGAAAACCCGGCCTGGAGACGGGGCTGATTATAAAGCGTGGCCCCGGCGGCGGTCAGCCCCGCCACCAAATGATCGGCCAAAGCGCTTGATCGCGGCGCGGTTTCCAGCCGCGCCAGGTCGATCAGCACCCCGGCCACCTCATCATCATTGCCCGCCAGATCGACACCCGCCAGCAGATCGGCGCGGTCATGCGCTTCGGCCAGAGCGGCAGAGGCGGCATCGCTGGCGGTATCGGACAGGGTGTAGACGGTGGCCCCGCGCGCCCGGCCCTCGGTCAGCGCATCGGCATGCAGCGACACGAAGACATCGGCCCCGGCCCCACGCGCGATGGTCACGCGTTCCGGCAGCGACACGAACCAATCGCCCTCGCGGGTCAGCACCACATCGAACCGCCCCGTGCGCAACAGCACTTCACGCAATTCCAGCGCAAAGACCAGCATCAGTTCGGCCTCATCCATGCCATCGCGCTGCGCGCCGGGATCGACGCCGCCATGACCCGGATCCAGCGCCACCATGATCAGATCCGTGCCAGGTGGCGGCGCGGGCGCGGCCAGCACAGGTTCGGGCGGCAAACCGGCCGCGGCCGGCGCACCGGCATTGGCGGCGAATGTGGCGCGGTCAACCGGGTCAAGGCGCAGCCGAACCAGGGCCGAGCCATCGCCGGCTTCGGTTTCCATCCCGGCCTCGACCACCGCCATCGGCGCGGCCAGCGTCAAAACCATGCGCGACCACCCGGCCCCGGCCCCGCCCGTTGCCACCGATGAAATCGCGTTTGACTCGTCGATCGCCTCCGCCAGATCGCCCCAGGCCACTTCGCGGAAATCAATCACCACCCGGTCCGGGTCCTGCAATGTGAACACCCGGAAGGGCACGGCCTGGGTCAGCGCCAGCAGCAATTCCGCCCCATCGCCCTGATCAATCAGGTGGCTTTCAGAGGCTTCGACCCGCGCCATGGCGCGAAAATCCTGCGCCAGCGCGGGCAGGGAAAAAAAGAGTGTCAAAGTAAGTGCCAGACCTGCCCGGATCATCGGTCTTCCGCCGAAATTGAGATCGCCGGATGCTAGCAGGTTGCGGGTCAAAGCCCAAGCCATCAGCGCGCGGCCATGAAGCGTTGCAGCCGCGCCAGCCCTTCCTCGATATCAGCCGTGGCGCGGGCATAGGAAAACCGCAGCGTGCTGTGGCCGCGAACGGGATCGAAATCGAGACCGGGCGTGACCGAAACGCCTGCTTTTTCGAGAATTTCCGCTGCAAAGGCGAGGCTGTCATCAGTATGGTCCGAGGCATCGGCATAGACATAGAATGCGCCATCCGCCGGGGCCACCTTGTCGAATCCGGCCCGCGCCAGCCCGGCCAGCATCAGTTCCCGATTGGCGGCATAGGTTTCGCGGTGCCGGTCCAGCTCGGCCCGGCCCTCAGGCGACAGCGCCCCAAGCGCGGCGACCTGGGCGGCATGCGGCGGACAGATGAACATGTTCTGCGCCAGCCTCTCAACCACGCGGATATGAGCCTCGGGCACCACCATCCAGCCCAACCGCCAGCCGGTCATGGAGAAATATTTTGAAAAGGAATTGATGACATAAAGGTCATCGGAAATTTCCAGCGCCGAAACCGCCGGGCCATCATATTGCAGCCCGTGGTAAATTTCGTCTGAAATCAACGATATGCCGCGCGCCGCGCAGGTCTCGACCAGCGCCGTCATGGCATCCCGGTCCAGCATGGTGCCCGACGGGTTGGCCGGGGACGCCACGACAAGCCCCGCCAGATCATCGCTCAGATCACCCGCAACCGGCTGGAACCGGGTCGCGGCGGTGGTCTGAAACCCGACCGGATCAAGGCTGAGGGCGCGCAGGATCTGGCGGTAGCTCGGGTAGCAGGGTTCGCCCAGGCCGACCTTGTCCCCGGCATCAAAAAGCGCCGTGAACGCCAGCAGAAACGCGCCCGAGGCCCCGGCGGTCACCACCACCCGGGCCGGATCAAGATCGATGCCATACCATTCGTCATAAACTGCGGCGATTGCGGCACGCAGATCGGGGCGGCCAAGGGCGACGGTATAGCCAAGCGGCCCGGCCTCCATTTCTGCCGCCAGGCGCGCCCGCGCCGCCTTTGGGGCACCGGTGCCGGGCTGGCCCACTTCCATGTGGATGATGTGGCGGCCAGCCTCTTCGGCGGCCCGCGCGGCCTCCATCACATCCATCACGATAAAGGCATCGACCTCGGACCGTCTTGAAACGCGCATCGCCTTCTCCTTAACCTGAGGCCACATGAACCAGCCCGCGAAGGACAGGTCAATGATGCAATTTGCCCGGGCTTTTCTGGCCTGGTTTGTGATGATGAGCGGGGCCGCGACGGCGCAGGCCATCCTCCGTGACGCCGAGATCGAACAGGCGCTTCGCGCCGTGGCCGCCCCCATCCTGCAGGCGGCGGGCCTGCCCGCATCGCTGCGTATCATCGTCGTCGATGACAGGTCGCTGAATGCGTTCATTGTCGATTCGCGCAACATTTTCATCCATTCGGGCCTGATCATGCAGCTTGAGGACCCCGCCGCCCTGCAAGCCGTCATCGCCCATGAGGCCGCCCATATCGCCAACGGCCATTACACCAGGCGCGCGGCCAATATCGGTCAGGCAAACACGGTGGCCCGGCTTGGCCTGCTATTGGGGCTGGCGGCGGCCGTGGCGGCGGATAATCCGGGCGCGGGGCTTGGCGTGGCTGTGGGCACGGCCAGTTCGGCGCAGCGCGCGCTTTTTGCCCATAGTCGCGCCGAAGAGGCCAGCGCCGATGCGGCCGGTTTGCGCTATATGATCGCGGCCGGTGCCGACCCTTCCGCGATGCTGGACGTGCTGGAAATTTTCCGCGGTCAGGAGGCGCTCTCGGCCGGGCGGCAGGATCCTTATCTGCGCACCCACCCGCTGACCCGGGACCGGCTGCGATCCATCCGGGCCCTGGTCGCGGGGGCAGGCCAGCCGGAACCCGATGCCACCACGCTTTACTGGTATCAACGCATGATCGCCAAGCTGACCGCCTTTCAGCGCGCACCAGGCTGGACCCTGCGCCGTGTGGAGCGCAATGACAGCTCCGAGATTGCCCGCCTGCGCCGCGCCATCGCCTATCACCGGTTGCCCGATACCGGCCGCGCCATGGCCGAGATTGACGCATTGCTGCAGATGCGCCCGAATGATCCCTATTATCAGGAATTGCGCGGTCAGATCCTGTTCGGGGCGCGCAATTACCGGGGGGCCGTGCAGGCCTATGGGCGCGCCGTGGCGATGGCCCCGCGCAATGCGCTGATCCTGGCCGGCTATGGCCGGGCGCTCTTGGCCGCCGATACCGCGTCGGGCAACCGCGAGGCGTTGAGCGTGCTGACCCGCGCCCGCGCCCGCGACCCGTTCGATCCACGCATGTTGCGGGATCTGGCGCTGGCCCATGCCCGTCTTGGCCAGCCCGGGCTGGCGGCAACCGCGACCGCCGAACGCTACGCCCTGATCGGGCGGTTTGACGATGCGCAAGACCTGGCCACGCGCGCCATCGACCTGCTGCCACATGGCAGCCCGGGATGGCTGCGGGCACAGGATGTGCTGGACGTCTCGGAAACCGCTCTGAGCAGGCGGGGCCGGTGAAACGCAAGCCCCGGCCGCGCGCCTGACGTGAGCGTGTCGCGTTCTCGAACCAAAAAACGCCCCCGACCGGAAATCAGGGGCGTTTTTTATCTGTCTGATTTTGCTGCCGTCAGCCGATTGACCACCAGCCGCGTTTCTTGGGGCGGTCCGGCTCATTGGGTGCCGGGGCTTCCTCGACCAGGGCCGGTTCGCGCTCCGGTTCGGGTTCGGGCTCTGGTTCGGGCTCCGGGTCCGGCGTGACCACCTCGGCGGGGGCGTCCACAATCGGCGCGGCTTGCTCCGTAGCGACGACAACCTCCTCGACGGGCGCATCCTCGGCCGGAACAGCCTCCTGCGCAACCGGGGCGGCAACTTCTGGCACCCCGGCAGGGGCCGGATCGGCGGTCTGTTCCGCAGAGGCAGAGCCGTCGTTGGCCGTGACCTCTGCGGGCGCTTCGGCCTCAACCACAACAGGCTTTTTCCGCGCCCGGCTGGCCCGTTTGCGTTTCGGCCTGGGGGCAATCTCGGCCACGGGCTCAGGGGCCGGTTCCGTCGCAATATCGGCCTCGGCAGGGGCGGCCGTATCGGCATCTGTTTCCGATGCCGGGGTCAGTGTTTCCGATGCCGGGGCCGCCTCTTTCCGGGTCTCGGAATTGCTATCGGATTCAGCAGCGCCGTTTCCATCCACAGCCGTGCCTTCGGGTTTGCGACGACCACGCCCGCCACGCCTGCGACGACGCTTTTTGCGGGGCGCATCCTCTTCGCTGCCGTCAGCAGCGACAATGGCTGCGGGCGAATCCACAACCGATGCGGCTTCTGCCTCGGCCTCTTCGGTCTCTGCCTCGATGCTGTCCATCAAGGCGCTGTCCATCGAAATCACCGGGGCCGCGGCCTGCACACGGCGGGTCGCTGTCTTGAATTTCTCGACCTTGTAATCGGGCGAGACCAGCATCGGATCGGCCTCGATCCGGATCGAGATACCATAGCGCGCCTCGATCGCCGCCAGATATTCACGCTTGGAATTCATGATGAAATTGACGATGCCGACGGGGGCCGTCAGCAGCACTTCGCGGGACCGGCGGCGGGTGCCTTCCTCTTCCAGCTGGCGCAGGATGGACAGCGCCAGACTGTCATCGGAACGCACCAGACCGGTGCCGTGGCAGGCATGGCAGGGCTGCGTCGTCGCCTCCAGCATGCCGGGGCGCAGGCGCTGGCGGCTCATCTCCATCAGGCCAAAGCCCGAGATACGACCCACCTGAATGCGGGCACGATCCGATTTCAGCTTTTCCTTCAGGCGCTTTTCGACAGCGGCATTATTGCGCCGCTCATCCATGTCGATATAGTCGATCACAATGAGGCCGGCCAGGTCACGCAGACGCAACTGGCGCGCCACTTCATCGGACGCTTCCAGATTGGTCTTGGTCGCGGTCTCCTCGATCGAGCCTTCCTTGGTGGACCGGCCCGAGTTCACGTCAATGGCAATCAGCGCCTCGGTGACACCGATCACGATGTAGCCACCCGATTTCAGCTGCACGACCGGGTTGAACATGTCCGCCAGATACCCCTCGACCTGATGACGCGCGAAAAGCGGCATCGGATCGGTGTAATGCTTCACGTTCTTGGCATGCGACGGCATGATCATCTTCATGAAGTCCTTGGCATGCCGATAGCCGGCCTCGCCTTCGACCAGCACCTCGTCAATCTCGCGATTATAGAGATCGCGGATCGAACGGTGAATAAGGTCGCCTTCCTGATAGACAGGGGCAGGCGCGTTGGATTTCAGCGTCAGATCGCGGATCTGTTCCCATTGCCGTTGCAGATATTCATAGTCGCGCTTGATCTCGGATTTGGTGCGCTTGGCCCCGGCGGTGCGCACAATCAGCCCCGCGCCCTGCGGCACATCAAGCGCGGTGGCAATCTCCTTGAGCTTCTTGCGGTCGGGCGCATTGGTGATCTTGCGGCTGATGCCACCGCCACGCGCGGTATTGGGCATCAGCACGCAATAGCGACCGGCAAGGCTGAGATAGGTTGTCAGCGCGGCCCCCTTGTTGCCGCGTTCTTCCTTGACGACCTGCACCAGCATGACCTGGCGAACTTTTATGACTTCCTGGATCTTGTAGCGGCGCGGGCGGGGTTTGCGCACAGGCCGGATATCTTCCTGATCGTCATCATCGGCGACGGTCGAGATATCGGGGTCTTCGGGCTGATCGGGTGCAGTGTCGGTTTCCTCTGCGGTGTCGTCCTGTCCCGGCTCTGCGGCCTTATCAGTAGCTGTTTCGGCAACCTTGGACGTCGCCTCGGCGGTGATGCCCTCCGCCTCAACCGCGGCGCTTGCCTCGGCAGCCTCATCGGCAGGGCCAACATCAGCGGCATCGGTTACCAAAGCCGGTGAATCGGCCTCTGCCGCAAGATCGACCACATCCATCGAACCGGGCATGCTGACAGGAGCGTCGCCCTGAACCGATCCGGTTGCAACTGCATCGCCATTGCTGTCCGCTGCCTGCGTGTCAGCCGGTTTCTTGCGCCGGCGACGCCCGCGTTTCGGCTTGGCTTCAGCCTCGGCCTCGGCTTCCGCCTGGGCGCGCGCATATTCCAGTTCCTCGGCCAGCAGTGCCTCGCGATCGGCTGTGGGGATCTGGTAATAGTCGGGGTGAATTTCCGAGAAAGCCAGGAACCCGTGGCGATTGCCGCCGTAATCTATAAAGGCCGCCTGCAACGACGGTTCGACCCGCGTCACTTTTGCCAGATAGATGTTTCCCGCCAATTGCCGCTTGTTCAGCGACTCAAAGTCAAATTCCTCGACCTTATTTCCGTCGGCCACGACAACGCGGGTCTCTTCCGCATGTGTGGCGTCGATAAGCATTTTCTTTGCCATGTTTTCCTTGCGCATGACCCTGAAATGGAACGCCCCGGGGGGGCACCGTCAGCAAGGCCATGATATCCTGAAAAGGCGATGTGCGGAGCGTAGGGACGCAAGGCGCGGGCAATTGCCCTGCCGTGCCGAACCTCAAATCTGCGCTCGCGTTGCATCGCGGTTTATCTCCGATGACAGGTCTGGCCCGCCATCCGTTCGTCAGCCTCCGATTACGGAAGCAATGCTGTTGGGGTCATGATTGGGACCCACGTGACCTTTCCGATATCCGCGCGGCATCAGTCGTTTGCGCGCCAGAAGTCGGTCAGAGAAACTGTTTTTCGCGGCGAAGTTTCTCACTTTGCACCGCTAAGGTGACATTAAGGGCAGTTTCGCACCGATTACAATGGCAATTCGCTTAACGAATGGCGCAAATACCGCTGACCCCACGGACACGGGGCGGGCGTGTCCGGGGGCCTTGCCCCCGTCGCCAGAGGCGACTCCCCCAGGATATTTGGATGCGCAAAGAAGGCCATTATGGTTAATGCGTGAAACATTAACCATAGGGTAACCCCGGTGATGGTAGCATCTTTGCACGGTACAGGCTGGGAAGCCGATGACCGTGCGCGAAGAAGGCCCCTGCCCCGGTGCCGCATCGGCTCGGGGTGGGTGGCCAACACCCTTCGCTTCTTTGCGCTTCAAATATCCATTCTCCGCTGCATATACCCAATGCCCTTGAATGGGTGAGGGAAGGCTGGCAATGCCCCCTCAGGCCTTTTCCTGGCTTCGGAAATGCGGGCACCGGGCCCACCGGGGCGTCAAAGATAATCTGACCGGCTGAGCCCGTATTTCGCCATTTTCTCGTTCAATGTCCGGCGTGGCAGGCACAGCTCCTCCATCACATTGGCGATCGAGCCGCGATGTCTGCGCATGGTGTTGTCAATCAGCATTCGCTCGAACGCTTCGACATATTCCTTCAGGGGTTTGCCTTCGCCGACCTGGGTCTGGCTGGTATCCTCACCTTCGCTCATCAATAGCGACGCGATGGAGCCTGAGCCGCGCCGTTGCTGCAAAATTGCGCGTTCGGAGATGTTGATCAGCTGGCGCACATTGCCGGGCCATGGGGCCTGCAACAGCTGCGCCGCCTCCTGCGCCGTGACCTGCGGGCTTTCGGTGCCGTATTCCTCGGCAAATTGTTCGCCGAACCGGTTGAACAGCGTCAGGATATCTTCGCCCCGTGCCCTGAGCGGTGGCAGGTCGATCCGCATCGCCGCCAACCGGTAAAACAGATCCGGGCGCAGCGCCGCTTCGCATCCGGTATCCGGCTCGGGCGCATTGCAGATCGCCACCACCCGGGTTTCGGCCGGGTTGCCCATATCGTTGATCATGGTCAGAAGCCGCGCCTGCAAGGCCTGCGGCAATGCCTCGACCCCTTCCAGCAGCAGCGAACCACCGCGCGCCTGTTCCACCAGCGGCAGATCCTGACCCTCGCCCACCGGGCCGAACAGCATCGCCGAAAGCGCGCTTTGCTCATGCGCGGCGCAGGCGACCGAGACCAGAGGCTTGCCCGCGCGCGGCCCCACCGCATGCAGCGCGTGGGCCACCAGCGTCTTGCCGGTTCCGGTTTCGCCGGTGATCAGAACATGGCCGTCAGCCTGGCCCAGATCGAGAATATCCTCGCGCAGCCGTTCCATCACGGGCGATGACCCGATCAGTTTGCGCATCAAGACGGTGCCATCGGAAAGCTCGCGCCGCAATGCGCGGTTGTCCAGCGTCAGCCGCCGGGTCTGTCCGGCCCGTTTGGCAAGCTCGGTCATCCGATCAGGGTTGAAGGGCTTCTCCAGAAAATCATAGGCCCCGAGCCGCATCGCCTCGACCGCCATCGGCACATCGCCGTGACCGGTGATCAGGATCACGGGCAGCGCGCTGTCCATGCCCATCAGACGTTTCAGAAACGCCATCCCATCCATGCCCGGCATCTTGATGTCGGTGACCACGACGCCGGAGTAATCTGCGCCGATATGTTTCAATGCCTCTTCGGCGCTGGCATAGGTCTCGGTCTCGAACCCGCTCAGCGCCAGCCATTGGCTGATCGACTGGCGCATATCCTGCTCGTCATCAATGATCGCGATTCTCATATCGTTCCCTTCACCTGCTCACTCTGCCGCAGCACTGCTTTGATCGGCGCGCGGCAACCGGATCTCGAATACCGCACCGCCTCTTTCGCTATTGCGTGCCGTCAGCCGTCCACCCAGATCTTTCACAATCCCCGACGAGATCGCCAAACCAAGCCCGACGCCTTCGCCAGGTTTCTTTGTGGTGTAGAATGGCTCGAACAATGCGTCGAGATCGTCAATCCCCCGACCATTGTCGCGCACGGTCAGAACCACCTCATCGCCCTCGGCAATGATCAGGTCCAGTTCGCGGTGCGGCTCAGACTTCATCGCATCCAGCGCATTGCGCAACAGGTTGATGATCACCTGTTCCAGCCGCAGCCGGTCGGCCATCACCATGACCGGGTTGCGCGGCATGGTCTGGGTAATCTCGACCGTCATCTGCCGAAGCTGCGGTTCCATCATCGACAAAGAGGCCGAAAGCGAGCTGCGCAAATCGACCTGCGCAAAGGCCTCGCCACCCTTTCTGGCATAGGATTTCAGCTGCCGGGTGATGGCTCCCATCCGCTCCAGCAGATCGTCGATACGCTGAAACGAGGACAGCGCTTCTTCGGGGCGTTTGCGATGCAGCAGCAGCCGCGCGCCGGCCAGATAGGTTTTCATCGCCGCCAGCGGCTGATTGAGTTCATGACTGACGGCCGCCGACATCTCGCCCATTGCCGCCAGTTTCGAGCTTTGCGCAAGGCTTGCCTCGGCCTCTTCCAGGTTGCGCTCGACCCTTTGACGTTCGGCGATTTCCCGCTGCAGGCGCACGTTCAGGCGGCGAAGCTCCGCCGATTCGCGCTGAAAGAACACCGACTGCATCCGCGCCCGTCGGCTCAACACATAGAACGCCCCGGCCAAAAGCAGCGCGAATCCCATGATCTCCAGTGCCAGAACGCCGTTCACCCGTTCGCGGATGGATGCAAAGGCGGTAAAAGACACCAGCTGCCAGCCACGAAATGGGATCCGGCTTTCCAGGCGCAGGGTCGAGTTGCCGGAAAAGAACGGCCCCGGCGTGGCAAAGGCCCAATCGCCGGTGGCCTCGATTACGCGCTGAATCGCCGAGGGCGGCGATTGCAGTGCAATGGCCTCGGCTTCCTCGTGGCCGCGCCAGCGCGGTTCGGTCGACAAGATGATGCGGCCTTCGGAATTGGTCACGAAAACGGCCTCGGATGTGCCGCGCCAGCGATCCTCCAGCCGACCCAGATCGACCTTGACCAGAATCACGCCCACCAGTTGGTTATCGGCCTCGATCCGGCGGGCGAAGGTGAAGTTGAACGCCCCGGTTTCCAGCTCGGTGGTGGTAAACACCGTGTCATTCGTGCGCAGCGCCTGCACGAAATAAGGCTCGTTCCGGTGCAGCTCTCCAATCTGGGCCCGGTCGGTCGCGGCCACGACACGCCCGTCGCGGCTCAGCAGCATGATGGATTCCGCGCCAATCTCTTCGCGGTAGGAAATCAGCTGCTGCGAGGTCAGGCTGAAATCATTCACCAACAGCGCGCGCGTCAATGTCGGATCACGCGACAGCAAAAGCGGCACCACCGAATTACGCTGCAATTCCGAGATGATGGAGCCCGAATAAAGCGCCAGCCGCAATTCGGCCCGGTTGCGCGTGCTTTCGGTAAACCGTTCGGTCAGCCAGATGTTGGACACCCAGATAACACCGCCCGCAATGGCCAGGAACAAGACCATCAGGGCACGCAAAACCCAGGCGCGCCGCCCGTGTGACGATCGCAGGGCCGCCGGGGGAATGAAAGGCAGGTTCATGATGTAATGCTAGGGGGTTGGCGCGCCCGGCTCAAGCCCGTCAGGCGGCAACCAGCGCCGAGGCCAAGCCATCAAACAGCGCCTTGCCATCCGTGCCGCCATGGGCCGGGTCAACAACCCGCTCGGGATGTGGCATCAAGCCAAGCACGCGCCGGTTTTCCGACAGGATGCCCGCGATGCCATCGACCGCGCCATTGGGGTTGCCCTGATAGCGAAACGCGATGCGATCGTGATCCTTCAGGACAGCCAGACCGGCATCATCAATGACGTAATTGCCGTCATGATGGGCAAGTGGCACGGTGATCTCGGTTCCGGCCGCATACCCGCTGGTAAAGGCGCTGTCGGTTGTCGTGACATTCAGCGCCTGCATCCGGCAGATGAATTTCAGCCCGGCATTGCGCATCAGCGCACCAGGCAGCAGGCCGGTTTCGCACAGCACCTGAAACCCATTGCAGATGCCAATCGCATAGCCGCCCCGGGTCACATGCGCCGCGACCGCTTTCATAACCGGCGACTGCCCCGCAATGGCCCCGCAACGCAGATAGTCTCCAAAGGAAAACCCGCCGGGAATTCCAACGATATCAACATTTTCCGGCAAGGTGTGATCCTTGTGCCAGACCATATCGACCTGAAACCCGGCACCGCCGAAGGCCACCGCCAGATCGCGGTCGCAATTTGATCCGGGAAAGACGATGACGGCGGCTTTCACGCGCCCATCTCCACCCGGTAGCTTTCGATCACCGTATTGGCCAGCAGCTTTTCGCACATCTCGGTCACTTCTGCCTCAGGCGTGCCATCGGCCAGTTCAAGCTCGATCACCTTGCCCTGGCGGACGCCCTTGACGCCGTCAAAACCCAGATTGCCAAGCGCGTGACGCACGGCCTCGCCCTGCGGGTCCAGAACACCCTGTTTCAGCATC
Source organism: Alterinioella sp. (assembly GCF_058343375.1). NCBI lineage: Bacteria > Pseudomonadati > Pseudomonadota > Alphaproteobacteria > Rhodobacterales > Paracoccaceae > Alterinioella > Alterinioella sp. The sequence goes on along the minus strand of NZ_JBTUJH010000106.1, from coordinate 18,181 downwards.
ACGGTCACTTTGGCGCGCATCCCTGGCCCCTTCTTCTTTGTCCAAATACTCAAAAAAACTCCGCGTCATCCTGCGCCGGGGTCTCAGTTGATCAGCGTCGGCTTCGTCACCGGAGCATTATTGGTCGGCAGCACGCCGAACCGCCGTGCCACTTCCGTATAGGCATCGCTCAGGTCGCCCAGATCACGGCGGAACACGTCCTTGTCCAGCTTGCGGCCGCTTTCGATATCCCACAATCGGCAGCTATCGGGGCTGATTTCATCGGCCACGATGAGCCGCATGAAATCACCGTCGAAAACGCGCCCGACCTCGATCTTGAAATCAACCAGCTTGATGCCAACACCCATCATCAACCCGGACATGAAATCATTGACCCGCAGCGCCAGCGCCACGATGTCATCGAGATCCTGCTGCGACGCCCATCCAAAGGCGATGATATATTCCTCAGGCACCAGCGGGTCGCCAAGCTCATCGTTCTTGTAGGAAAATTCGATGATCGGACGGGGCAGTTGCATGCCCTCCTCCAGCCCCAGACGCTTTGATATGGATCCGGCGGCATAGTTGCGCACGATGACTTCCAGCGGGATGATATCGACGGCGCGGATCAATTGTTCGCGCATGTTCAGGCGGCGGATGAAATGCGTCGGCACGCCGATATTGCCCAACCCGGTCATGAAATATTCGGACAGCCGGTTGTTCAGCACGCCCTTGCCTTCGATCACTTCGCGCTTTTCGGCGTTGAAGGCGGTGGTGTCATCCTTGAAATATTGAACAAGCGTGCCCGGCTCCGGGCCTTCATACAAAATCTTGGCCTTGCCTTCATAGACCTTCTTGCGCCGTGCCATGTTTTCTCCAGGGATGAAATGGGCCTGCCTTCGCGGCGGCACACTGCCACTTGGGCGCGCTATAGGGGAAAGCGCGCCATGTCGCAAGGCTTTGGGCCGGTTTGGCTTGCAGCCGGGCCATATGGCGCGGTATCTGAGGGGGAGCCGAGAATTTGCGCCCAAAGGGAGACATCCATAATGACCACATTCGAAGATCGCGAAAACGCCTTTGAATCGAAATTCGCCCATGACGCCGAGATGCAGTTCAAGGCCGAAGCACGCCGAAACAAGCTGCTTGGCCTGTGGGCGGCGGAGCTTCTGGGCAAATCGGGTGACGATGCCAAGGCTTACGCCGTCGAGGTGGTGAAATCCGATTTCGAGGAGGCCGGCCACGAAGATGTGGTGCGCAAGGTCGCGGGCGACCTGGGTGACAAGGCCGGCCAAGACCAGATCCGCGCCAAGATGGCCGAACTGATGATCGAGGCCAAGCGCCAGTTGATGGACGAAGCCTGAATCGCATTGACCCACGCCGAAACCGGCCGTCCGGGGGGCTGCTTGAGCGGCTTTTTGCTGCCCTGGCGCTCCGCATCGGAATTCACGCTGCATTCATGATGATTATGCGGATTATGCGCTTGCCTCATGGTGCCGGACGGATCACACCCGGGCGGCGACTCTGCTGTGCAATATAAGGACCATGTGCGCCCATGTCCGATCTTCTGTCCCGTCTCATGGAAACCCGCGACTGGCTGATGGCCGATGGGGCCACCGGCACAACGCTGTTCAATATGGGGCTCAGCTCGGGCGACTCGCCCGAAATCTGGAATACCGACCACCCCGATCGCGTCGCCAGACTCTATCAGGGCGCGGTCGATGCAGGCTCGGATATCTTTCTGACCAATAGTTTTGGCGGCACCGCCGCGCGGCTGAAACTGCATGACGCCCAGGACCGCGTGTTCGAACTGAACCGGGCCGCCGCCGAAATCGGCCGCGATGTCGCTGACAAGGCGGGGCGCGAAGTTGTTGTGGCGGGCTCCGTGGGCCCGACCGGCGAAATCATGGAGCCGATGGGCACGCTGACCTATTCGGGCGCAGTCGAGATGTTTCACGAACAGGCCGAGGGGTTGAAGGCGGGCGGGGCCGATGTGCTCTGGGTTGAAACCATTTCGGCAGCCGAGGAATACAAGGCTGCCGCCGAGGCCGCGCATCTGGCCGGCATGCCCTGGTGCGGCACCATGAGCTTTGACACCGCCGGGCGCACCATGATGGGGCTGACCTCGGCCGAAATGGTTGCGATGGTGGCAGGGCTGGATCATCCGCCGCTGGCCTTCGGGGCCAATTGCGGCGTCGGGGCGTCGGATCTTTTGCGCACCATCCTGGGGTTTCGAGCCGCAGGTGCCGAACTGCCGATCATCGCCAAGGGCAATGCCGGCATCCCGAAATTCGTTGACGGCCATATCCATTATGACGGCACGCCCGAACTGATGGCCCGCTATGCCGTATTGGCGCGCGATTGCGGCGCAAAGATCATCGGCGGCTGCTGCGGCACGCAGACCGATCATCTGCGCGCCATGCGCCAGGCATTGGAGACCACGCCGCGCGGCCCCGCCCCGACCCTCGATGTCATCACCGGCGCGCTTGGCGGGTTTTCCTCGGACAGCGACGGCACCGATGGCGCGGGCCCCACCCGCACCCGCCAGAGCCGCCGCCGCGCGCGGAGCTGATGCGCAAGGTGCCGAAAGTGAGCTCAGAACAGGCTCAACTGCTCGCCCGGCCCCGCCGGCACCGCGAACAGATCGCATCTGAGCGGTGGCAATTCGCGGCCCAACCCGGCCGCCCGATCCGGCATATGGGTCTGCAGCCAGTCGCGAAACAAAGGCACCACTTCCAGCGACAGGCAAAGATAGGCGTGGCTCGGCCGCACGAAACGGTCGATACAACCATGTTCACACCCCCCGGAAGGGTTGATGGAACGGTCAAATCCAAGATCAGGGAACCGGTTCGCCGGGTCATACCCCACCCCGCGCCGGCGCGCCTTGGGCCGCGATATCGTATCATCCATGCGCATGCCACCAATGCGAGACAAACATGGAACATTATCAAGCCAAGGTCGGAACCGACCGGAACCGCGTCGTTATCCGGCGCGTCATATGCTCCGCGCAGGTCCAATGATCATCCAACAACACACCACCCCGCTGAGGTCAGGGAGCCATGAACAATGTCTGACGAAGATGAAATCATCCTGTCCGAGCTCGACGATGAAGAGCTTGTGCAGCAAATGTTCGACGACCTTTATGACGGGTTGAAGGAAGAGATCGAGGAGGGCGTGAACATCCTGCTGGGGCGCGGTTGGGCCCCCTACAGGGTCCTGACCGAAGCCCTGGTCGGTGGCATGACCATTGTGGGTCAGGATTTCCGCGATGGTATCCTCTTCGTCCCCGAAGTGCTGCTTGCGGCCAATGCGATGAAGGGCGGCATGTTCATCCTGAAACCGCTGCTGATCGCAACCGGCGCGCCGCGCGTCGGCAAGATGGTAATTGGCACGGTCAAGGGCGACATCCACGATATCGGCAAGAACCTGGTGTCGATGATGATGGAGGGTGCCGGTTTTGAAGTGGTCGATCTGGGCATCAACAACGCCGTCGAAAGCTATCTGGAGGCGCTGGAAACCGAACAGCCCGACATTTTGGGCATGTCGGCGCTGCTGACGACAACGATGCCCTACATGAAGGTCGTTATCGACACGATGGTCGAACAGGGCATTCGCGGGGATTACATCGTTCTGGTTGGCGGCGCGCCGCTGAACGAGGAATTTGGCAAAGCCATCGGGGCCGACGCCTATTGCCGGGACGCCGCCGTCGCGGTGGAAACGGCCAAAGAATTCATCGCGCGCAAACACAACCAGATGGCCATCGAGGCCTGAGCCCCATCACCATCCACGATTTGCCCGCCCGCTGGCCCGATACAGCCACCGGGCGGGTGCCGTTTGCCACATATTAAGGTTAACGCCCCCGCCCCCCTTCTTCTTTGTGAAAATACTCCGGGGGGCGTCGCCAAAGGCGGCGGGGGGCAGCGCCCCCAATGCCGCCCTTGCCTTTGCACACTCCGCCCGGTCATCTGCGCACATGCGAATCTATGCCATCGGAGACGTTCACGGCCAGCTATCCAAGCTGGAAACCGCGCTGGCGCTGATCGAGGAAGATCGGGCGCGGACCCGCGACCAGACCGCGCCGCTGGTCCAGATCGGTGATCTGATTGATCGTGGCCCGGAAAGTGCCGCCACCGTCGAGCGCTTCATTGAACTCACCCGCTCCGACCCGCGCATCACCGTGCTGCGAGGCAATCATGACAACATGTTTGTGCACTTCATGCAGAGCCCGCCGCAACGAGATCGGCGCCTGCGGCCCGATCTGACATGGCTCAACCCGCGCCTTGGCGGTCAGGAGACGCTCACCTCTTACGGGGTCGATATCGACACCCCCCTGCCCGATATCCATGCCCAGGCAATGGCGCTGGTGCCAGAGCGACACCTGACCTTCCTGGCAGGCCTGCCGCTAAGCTTCGCGCAGGATGAGTGCCTGTTCGTTCACGCCGGAATCCGCCCCGGTGTGGCGCTTGACCGGCAGGACCCGGAAGATCTCTACTGGATCCGGGCCGAGTTTCTGGATGATACCCGCGATCACGGACCCCTTGTCGTGCATGGCCACACACCGGTGGACAGGGTTGAACATCACGGCAACCGGCTGGCGATCGACACCGGGGCGGCCTATGGCGGGGCCTTGTCTGCGGTGGTGATCGAAGGCCGGCGCGTCTGGCTGCTGACGCATGCGGGCCGCCAGGAAATCATCCCCGATGCCGGGGCGTGATCTGGCCCTGATTGGGCTGGTCATTCTGGCCTGGGGCAGCAATTTCACCGCCATGAAACTGGCCTTGGAGGAGGTGCCGCCATTTTTGTTCGTCGCCCTGCGCTTTGCCATCCTGCTGCCGCTGCTGGCGGTCCTGAAACGCCCCGCAATCGGCTGGGGCAAGATCCTCGCCGTTGGGGCCCTGATCAATATGGCGCAGTTTGCCTTCCTGTTCGCCGCCCTCAGGTCTGACGCCAGTGCCGGGCTGGCCTCGTTGCTGATTCAGATCCAGGTGCCGCTGACGATCCTGCTGTCGCTGATTATCCTTGGCGAATGGTTGCGGCCCCTGCAGGCTGCGGGCCTTGTCATGGCGCTGGCCGGGCTTGGCGTTTTTGCCACCTCTACGGGCGGCGCGGTTACCGGGCTGGGGCTGTTTCTTATCTTGATGGCTGCACTGTCCTGGGCGCTTGGCAATCTGGTGCTGAAACGGGTGGGCCGGCTCGACACGCTGGCGCTGTTCATCTGGGCCAGCCTGGTGCCGCCAATTCCGATGCTGGCCCTGTCGCTATTGCTGGAATCGCCCTCCCCCTTCGCAACCATCGCGGCGATCTCGGTGCAGGGCTGGCTGGCGGTGATCTATGTGGCGCTGGCCTCGACCGTTCTGGGCTATTCGATCTGGGGCGCGCTGCTGGCCCGCCACCCGGCCGCATCGGTCACGCCTTTCGCCTTGCTGATTCCGGTTGTCGGCATGGCGGTGGCGGCGGTCGTTCTGGGCGAAAGCCTGACCCCGCGCGATCTGGTCGGCGGGGCCATCATTCTTGCCGGTCTTGCATTGACCCAAATTCCGCCGCGGCGGACGCGCTAGGCGTTATTGCAGCGGATCGGGGCCAAAATCATTTTCGCCGTCGGAGCCTTTCAGAATACCAAGCTCAACCAACGCCCAGATACCGACCACGGCTGAGGCAAACATCACCACGCGCGCCAGAAATCCCGGCATCATCAGACTTTCGCCCATGAATTCAACGCGCGTAAATCCGATGCCGAACAGGTTCATCACATTATACAAAAGCGACGGCGCGACAAAGATGATCAGCCAGGGATTGGCCGCTTTGTTGCGATCATGCAGGCGACGAACCGACAGCCCGGCAAACAGCGCCAACAGGACCAGCGAAATAATCAGCTGAATCAGACGTCCGAAAAATCCGTCTCCAAAGATAAAGCCGGTGATCAGCGCCAGACCGATCGCGATGACAACCAGAATACCAATGCCAATCCACCAATCCTGACGCCCGATGCGCCCGTCAAATGTCGTAAAACGCTCCATTAATATCTCCTGTCCCTGAATGAGCATCGTGAAACTGAGCAAACCCTACCATGACCGGCTCGAGTTTCAAGAGAGTCGGCCACGGGCCGGATCGGGTCGCCGCAGCCCAAGGGTCAGGACCCATTAATCCTGCGCCACTGGCGCGTTCGTCGGGAAATTGATCCCCCGGATCAATTTCTTATCCTCCTTACTTGCCGAAACATCAGTGGTTTGGCGCGCGCCGGTAATGGTGGCTCCATTTTCAAGCGCGCCGAGACACTGAGATGAGGGCAAATCAGCCTCCTTTCGGATTTGACGGATTTTCCCCCTGACCGCGTTCCAGGGCTTTGAAAATCAACCAGATTGACATGCACCCCGCGCCTTGTCAGAGAAAAAATCTGTCAAACCAGTGATGCAGGATTAATGGGTCCCGACCCTAGGCAAACCCGCGCTCCGGGCCCATATTGCGCGCATGAACACGCGCATTTTCATCCTGATTGCGGGCGTTATTGCGGCTGCTTCGGGCACGATCCTGATCGCGGCGCTGATCGTGCCGCAAATTATCGGCCCATCATTGGTGGCCCCCGTTCTGCTGGCCGCTGCCCTGGTGCTGTTGCTTGCGCAGCGCGGGCGGAGGCGCTGAACATGGCCTGTTCGCCTAACCCCGCCATTCTGACCGGCGATGGCCTGGCAGCATCTGGCCAGGGGCGGATATTGCTATTGGCCTGCGGCGCGCTGGCGCATGAGATTCTGGCCCTGAAACGGTTGAACGGCTGGGATCATCTTGACCTGCACTGCCTGCCTGCAATCCTGCATAACAGCCCCGAAAAAATCCCTGATCTGGTTGAGGCCACCGTCAGAAAACACCGCGCCGGATATGATGATATCTTTGTCGTCTACGCCGATTGCGGCACTGGCGGGCTGTTGCAGGCGCGTTGCGATGCCCTGGGCGTGACGATGATGCGCGGCCCGCATTGTTATTCATTTTTTGAGGGCAATGACGCCTTTGCCGCCCATGATGATGAGATCACGGCCTTTTATCTGACCGATTTTCTGGTCCGTCAGTTTGATGCATTCGTGACCAGACCCCTGGGGCTTGATCGGCACCCGGATCTGCGTGACATGTATTTTGGAAACTACACCAAACTGGTCTATGAGGCACAGACGGACAATCCGGATTTAATCGAAAAAGCAAAGGCTTGCGCGGCGTTCTTGAAGTTGGATTTCGAGCTGCGCCACACCGGATACGGGGATCTGGCAACCGAGCTTGAAGATGTCGCCCAGATGCGTGCCAAAACTTAAGCCGCGGCCGCCTGCCCGGCCAAAGCCCGGATCCGTTCCACCATCGCGCGCAGCCCGTTGGAGCGTTGCGCCGACAGATGGTCGTTCAGCCCAAGCCGCGCCAATTCGCCGCCCGCATCCACCCGCAGCACTTCAGACACGCTGAGCCCGTTATAAAGTGCGGCCAGCACCGCGATCAGCCCGCGCACGATCATGGCATCGCTTTCGCCGCGAAAGCGAAACCTGGCCTCGGGGCCCCGGCCCTCGATCTCGGGCAACAGCCAGACCTGCGAGGCGCAGCCATCGACCTTGGTGGCGGGCACCCGAAAGGCCTCCTCCAGCGGGGCCATGGCCTTGCCCAACTCGATCACATGGCGATAGCGGTCTTCCCAATCGTCCAGGAATTCAAAGGTCTCGGCGATTTCCTCAAAGGCTTCGGTGGCCATTGCTCTCTCCCGTCATTCGCCAATCTACAGCGTTTTGCGTTTTATCCGAGACACTGCATCATCTTGCCGCTGAGGCAGCGATCGCGATTCCGATCGCGTTCGGGCGGCAAAGATGATTCACATCAAACGCAATGCGCTTTAGGTAGGATGAGGCGCGGCAAAGGTCCAGAGGCGCTTTTCTTCGCCCGGCCAATGCGCTAGGCAATGAGGGAATGATGCGGAGAGCGTTGATGAATTTTCGGATTTTGATCCCCCTTCTGGTGGTGCTTGGCCTGGCCGGTTGCGCGTCACGCCTGAACCCGTTGAACTGGTTTGGCGGTGACCGCGAACAGCGCATCGCGGTTGTCGAAACGGTGGCAGAGATCGACGGGCGGTCGCTGGTCGCCGAAATTGTCAGCCTCGATGTCGTGCCCAATCCCGGCGGTGCCGTGATCAGCGCCATCGGCCTGCCGCCACGGCAAGGCTATTGGGAGGCCGATCTGGTCGAGGTCAGCCGCGAAAATGGCGAATTGGTGTTCGAGTTTCGCGTCTACCAGCCGGTCGAGCCCAATACCCGGGTCAGCACCCAAAGATCGCGTGAAATTCTGGCCGGCACCGCCCTGTCGCAATTCGATCTGGCCGGCATCCGCTCCATTACCGTGATTGCGCAGCAGAACCGGCGCAGTGTGCGGCGTCAGTAACCCACCATCACAGCGGAATGACCGTGACCTTCTGGCCCTTGGCCGACAGCGCAATCTGACCGTCGCACAGGCGCAGCGCATCGGCCCCGAAAACCTCGTGGCGCCAGCCATGCGCCCAGAGCCCATCGCGCCCGCCGCAGGCGATATCATCCAGATCGGCGCTGGAGGCGATCAGCTTTTGCGCCACGCCCGCATTTTCGGCCTTGGCCTTCAACAGCACCCGTAACAGATCGGCCAGCGCCGGGTTCAGCTGTGATTTATCCCGCATCGCGGGCGCTTTCGGCATATCCTCGGGCGCGATCTCCATGCCGCGCCGGACGGCGGCCAATATCGCCTCGGCCGCATCGCCCTTGCGCCCCTCGCGCTGCAACAGCCGGGATTTTCCCAGATCCTGCACGGTGCGCGGTTTGGTCGAGGCCAGCTCCATCAGCAGGTCATCTTTCATGATCCGGCTGCGCGGCACATTGCGGCTTTGCGCGGTTTCCTCACGATAGCGTGCCAATTCGCGCAGGATGGCCAGAAACTTGCCGGAATTGGTGCGCGTTTTCAGCCGTTTCCAGGCGTTTTCAGGCTCCACCACATAGGCGTCGCGATTGGTGAGATTTTTCAGCTCTTCCTCAACCCAGGGCGTGCGCCCGGTGCGCGCCAGTTCGGCCGCGAGATATTCGTAGATCTGGCGCAGATGCGTGACATCGGCCAGCGCATAGATTTTCTGCGCATCCGATAGCGGCCTGCGCGACCAATCGGTAAAGCGCGAGGACTTATCCAGACCCGCCTTGGCGATCTTGCGCACCAATGTCTCATATCCCACCTGTTCGCCAAACCCGCAGACCATGGCCGCAACCTGGGTATCGAATATCGGGGTCGGCATCACATCGCCATCGACATGGAAGATCTCCAGATCCTGCCGGGCGGCATGGAACACCTTGACCACGTTTTCATTGCGAAACAGGTCAAACAGCGGATCAAGCGACAACGTATCGGCCAGCGGATCGACCAGCACGGCATCGGCATCATCGGTGCCCGGCAGCGCCAGTTGCACCAGGCAGAGCTGCGCATAATAGGTGCGTTCGCGCAGAAACTCGGTATCGACGGTGACATAGGGAACATCGGCTGCACGGGCGCAAAACTCGGCCAGCGCGTCGGTGGTTGTAAGGGTCTTTGGCACGGGAAGGATGGACCTGTGTTTGTTGGTGTTCTTGGGCCACGCTTGGGGTGTCTGCGGCCTGTGGTTTTACGTCATAGGCCAGCCACGCCGGAATGAAAAGGCTTGGCTCAGACGGGCAGGATCACCGGCCTCCTGTCCCCGCGCGCAAAACGGCGCAGCACGGCGGGGTAAAGGCGGTGTTCGGCAACCAGAACCCGCGCCGCCAGATCCTCGGGGCTATCGCCCGGCAGAACCGGCACCTGCGCCTGGCCCAGAATGGGGCCCTCATCCAATTCCGCGGTCACCTCATGAACCGTGCAGCCATGGACCGTATCACCGGCCTGCAAGACACGGGCATGGGTATCGAGGCCGCGATATTTTGGCAGCAAAGAGGGGTGGATATTCAGCATCCGACCGCCATAGCGGGTTGTGAAACTGGCCGTCAGGACACGCATGAACCCGGCCAGGCAGATGATATCGGGGCGGGCCGCATCCAGGGCGCGGGCCAGCGCGGCCTGAAATGCCTCGCGGTCACCACGATAGGGCCGATGGTCAACAACAGCCGTCGGGATGGCGCGCGCGCGGGCCTTTTCCAGCCCCCCCGCCATATCCGAATTGGCCAGCACCAGGCATGGCCGCGCCGGGTGGTCGCCCACCATGCTGTCGACCAGCGCCGCCATGTTGGAGCCGCCGCCCGAGATCAGGATGGCGACCCGTTTTGTCACAAAAGCGCGCCCCGGTAGGTCAGACCCTCGCCCGTGCCGATCCGGCCGATGACATGGACCGTCTCGCCGCCTTCGCGCAAGATGGCCGCGGCCTGCTCGGCGCGCGCGGCCGGCACCACCGCGACCATGCCGATACCGGCATTGAAGGTTTTCAGCAACTCGGCCTCGGCCATGGCACCGGTTTTGGCCAGCCAGCCAAATACCGGCGGCAGATCCCAGCCATCCAGGTCGATCTCAGCCCGCAGCCCCTGCGGCAGAACGCGTGGCAGGTTCTCGGTCAGGCCGCCGCCGGTGATATGGGCCAACCCGTTGACCGCCCCCGCCCGCAGCGCCGCCAATGTCGAGGTCACATAGAGCCGCGTCGGTGTCAGCAAGGCCTGGCCAAGCGTGCCGGGGCCAAACGGGCAGTCCGCATCCCAGCCCAGCCCCGAGCGTTCGACGATCCGGCGCACCAGCGAAAAGCCGTTGGAATGCACCCCGTCCGAGGCCAGCCCGAGCAGAATATCGCCTGCGCCAATATCGCGCGGCAGATGCTGGCCGCGTTCCATCGCGCCCACGGCAAAGCCCGCAAGGTCGAAATCGCCCTTGGCATACATGCCCGGCATTTCCGCCGTCTCACCACCGATCAGGGCCACAGCCGAGAGCTTGCAGCCCTCTGCGATGCCCTCGATGATCCGGGCGGCACTGTCGAGTTCCAGCTTTCCGGTTGCGAAATAGTCGAGGAAAAACAGAGGCTCTGCCCCCTGGCAGATCAGATCGTTGACACACATGGCGACCAGATCAATGCCGATCGTGTCATAGTTTCCGGTATCAATCGCGATCCGCAGCTTGGTGCCGACCCCGTCGGTCGCGGCCACCAGAACCGGATCGGAATAGCCGGCATCCCTGAGATCGAACAGCGCCCCGAAGCCGCCAAGCCCGGCCATCACGCCCGGGCGCATGGTGGCTTTTGCGGCCGGTTTGATGCGCTCCACCAACGCGTTGCCGGCATCAATATCGACCCCTGCCTGCGCATAGGTCAGCCCGTCGGTTTTCTGTGTCATGGCGCGCTCCATCCTTGTCGCGCCCTGCTAACAGCGCGGCGCGAGCCTGTCCATAAGGGGCGCGCGGCAAAAAACCCGCAATGGACAATACCGCCACCGCCCCGGTGAGAACCGAATTTTCGGGCGATCCCATCCTGTTTCCGGCTCCGGTCCCGCGGTTCCCGGCTTGACCCGGGTTGCCATCCTGTTATCCCTGCCGCCCAGGCGGGCCTGTAGCTCAATTGGTTAGAGCAGAGCGCTCATAACGCTTTGGTTGCGGGTTCAAGTCCTGCCGGGCCTACCAACCGTCTAAATTTTCCGTTATTATTCAACGTGCTACAGTGAAAGGTGTCCCACGAAATTTCGGGCGTGGGACACCTTGCCAATTTATCTACAGCGGATCCCCCGCCGGAACCCGCGCCAAGTTTTCCCAGAACTGGCCCGCCGCAACCAGACACGTGGTGCCATTGGGCGACGTTATGGTGATGGTCCAGGTGCCGGTTTCTTCCGAGGCGAAGACCTCCACGATGCGATTGTTCGGCCCCATGCCCCAGCTTTGCCGCACCTCGCCAAACCGGCCCGTCAGGGTGTCAACGATCTGATCGCGATCGCCGCAGATGGTTCGGGTGATCTGGGCGTTGGATACGGTCGCAGTTGCCAATGCGATGGCGATGGCGAGGATCAGAGCTTTCATTGCATCACTCCGGCGTTTCAGCGACACATTCACGGTCCCATGTCACGTTCGTTTGAAAATCCCGCCTCAGATTCCATGCAGCATTGGCTGCCCGCCAGTCGATCTCTTCCTGGCTGAACCGGCGCGGCTCTTCCACATCGCAGAAGAATACACCATCAATCGCTGGCGGGACCACCGGCGGCGGGGTCGCGCAGCCAGTGAGGAGGAACGCGGTCAGAAAGACGCTCATCGGGGATTTGATCAATCTCAAGGTCACTGGCAGCATCCTCCCTAATATCCAGCATTCGGATCGCGCAGTTGCGCAGCTCGCCCCTGACGGCCAGCAGGCTTGCCTGAGCGGCATCCCTGTCGCGTAAGGCGCGTTGGGTCTGCCCGTCCTTGAAAGCCCCGTAGCCGAAGCCTGCGGCGGCAATGACTGCGCCAAGGCCAAGGATTTTCAGGTTCAGGCCGAACATCAGGCCAGCCCAACCAGACAATATTCCTGTTCAAATCCGCGCCGATTTACGAGGCCACGAATAACAATGCCCCCGGCGCGGTTGAACCATGTCATGGCCTCACAGGCCCCACGGATCCGGCCAGCATTCAGGCGACGGGTGGCAGTCGATCTTTGCGCGGCACCTATGCCGATGTTCCAGGTCCACGACGCAAATGATGCACTGCGATGTGGTGTCAGATATTGCGTGGCCGCAATCTCGGAAACAGAGTTCATCCAGCCGCGCCAATACTGACGCAGGCCGGTGCTCAGCCCCGCCTCACATTCGGCGACGGTTCGCACTTCATTCGGGGTCACGTTGTCGGTTTCGCCGTAGCAGATGGTCCAGACCGGCGGGCTTGCAATGGTGTCGAGATAAGCCGTTGTTCGCAGCCCTTCCCACCGGGCGACCAGCGGGATGGCAAGCGGGGCCGTTACCTCCCATGTGATTTCCTGCGAGATCACAGGGTCGCCCCTTGGATACTCCGACATTGCCAGCAGGGTCGGTTCCTGGGCCCGCGCAACAGCGGTGCTGAGCGCAAGGATCACAGCGACCACGCCCCCGGACAACATGATGCTTTTCCAGATGCGCGGGCGCGCGGTGCCATCGCCAAGCCCTTGCGCGATGACGCGACCAAACGGCGTCAGGACCAGCAGAATGGTGCTGAGATAAAGCAGCGCCTCGGGGTTGATCAGATGACGACCGAACCCCAGGCCAGCGATCACGGCCGCCAGCAAGATAACCAGCCCCCAATAGGTCAGGTGCAGCGCAAAGCTGTGCAGCAGGATGCCCTGCCAGTTTTTTACCATCTTCATTTGAGGCCTTCCTCTCTTTCAAAGAAAAAACCGCCTCAGGGGGCGGCATCTGTATTCTGATTCTCGTGATGTTTATCGCGGCCAGAGCCAGATACTCATCCCCCGCACCGCCGCCACCACAGCCGCCACCAGAACGATCAATCCGCCAGATGCTTTCAACAGCATCATCATCCGGCGATTGACTTTATAGGCCAGCACCAGCTCGCGCAGGGTGGTTCCTGACTGCACCAGCTTGCGCAGTTCGTCCCGGCTTTCCTTATCCTGGAACATCTCGGCCAATGAATGAAGGGTCGCGCGTTCGTCCTGAGTAAAATTGCTTTTCGGGTCTGTCATCGCCTGCCCCTTCTAACTGTTTCCGTCTTCTGCTTCATTCTGTGATACCCACATGGCAAGAATGACCGTGATTTCCAGCCAATGAATAGTCGGATCATTTTGAGGCAAATGGGCCTAGATAATGCCGGTCGATATTGCGTAGATATTCAGGCGTTTCAAATTATTTCCCCTACTTATTTCTTGTTCACTTGGGCGAACATTTTTGTGTTCGAAAGATCGGCTGATGGGCCGCTGGTAAATTTCATTTGGAAATGAAAAGTCCCTGCGCCAATATAATCCCCCCGGATCCGGAAGAATAAGGCTCCACTGGCATCGGTTGCAGTGAAGGTCTCTGGTTGAGTAATAACATTCGCCCCTTCTAAAACCCTCACCTCCAAAACCGAGTCACCAGCGCCTCCCCCACCAGATACGTCCATTGAGAATTGGGCCATGATTGATGTCAAGAGATTGTCACTCAAAATGGTCACAGACATCAATGTGGTCCAAATGGTTGTATTAAATAAGCCATCAGCACGAGTGTCGCTGTCGGCCTCCGTTACCGCTCCATCCTCAATATTTGACTCACGCACGACTAGACTATTGAATTCGGCGTCGCCATTGTAATTGATATTCCAGCCGGAAGTGTTTGCCACAAAATTGTCAGACTGAAGTATGTCTGCGATCTTTGCATTCGTGATGGCAGCATCTGCGATCTTAGCCGTATCAATGGCGGCTGACCCGATCTTGGCATTGGTGATAGCCCCATTGGCGATATCAGCGGAGACAACCTGAATATTCAGCGCAGCGAGATTCTCAACCATAATATGATCGGCGGTAATCGACCCGGTGATGATACGGGCACCATTGATATAGGTCGTGCCGGGTGGTGAATACGGCATGAACCCGGTGGCATCCGCGTGCGACCGGGCCAGCATCGGCTCCACCCAAAACAGCCAGCTACTGGTGGAGGATAGCGTGCCAAACTTGCGGATGTTCAATTTTACATAGGCCGCACCAGCTGGGGCTTGGTGTGCGGGAACTGAAAAAGACGGCCAGCTACGTGGATCGGTCGAGGAACCAACGGTAGGGCCTGGAATAGCTGTGGTTGCCGACGTGCCGATATAAGCACCAGTGACGTCATACCAAAGCAGGTGGATATGCCCACTGCAGCGGATTGTTGCGGCGCGGAGTGAGGCCGAGATCCACTCCCCCGGCGTAACGCTGATACCAAAACCCGTAGACCCGGTGGCGTCAAAGCCTGAGTTATTGCAATCCGTATAGCCATCAGTTGCTGTGCCATTCTGATACATGCCCAGTGTCTGATAATTCGGCCCCGAATAGGTCTGTGGTGGGGTGCGAACATTAAGACTACTCTCTGCCGCTACTCCCCCTGGTCCACCGAAGGACCACCCGAGTTTACCATCCGCGAAATCAGCATTCTGAATAAGGTTCTGTTGCAACCCGACAGTCAGGCGATTTGTTGACAGCGTGCCAGGGGCGATAACATCCCCAGACATGTCAATGACCGCACCACCTGATCCATCCGGGTCGGCCCAACTTGTCAACTTAATGGCTGCTACCTGGCCACCTGAGACCTGCGCTGACATACCAGTGAAGGCGGCAGCGTAGCCATCCACATCAGCCTTTGTCGCGGAGAAATCAGTGATCTTCGCGGACACTCCACCAGCGCTGACTTCCATCTGTGACATCAGGCTGGCGAAGGCCGAACCACTACCTGTGGATACTTTGCGCAGCTCATTCAGACGAGCATCCAGCAAACCTGTTTGTGAGGCTGGACGGATGATCACCGAATGAATAGTGATATCTTTTGCCGACATGTCATCGTTTGGAAACCAATTCCAATTCAGGAACACAAGGCACCGGGTGTAGGCATAAGTTTCAGCCAAAGGCGGCGGGGCTTTCTGAATGTGAGTGGCTTTCTGAACCTCGCCAGTTTTTCCAGACAAGGTGTCCATGGTCGCAAAAGTATTAAATACAGCGCCGCTGACAATGCTGCCATCGGTATTGTAGTTTGCTATGTAAACTCCGGCACCATCCAAGACGCCCGAGTGTAGGGTGAACTCTACCTCGATGTAATAATCTTGTTCTCCTGCTGGACCGACCCAGAACGGTCTGTTGGATCTCATCTCTATGGCATGTAATTCAAGGGCAGTCAGGTTGAAGCGCCATTCTTTGCCAGAGGGATACAGTGAATTGTCGGATACGGTTCGGATGCCTTGACCGCCCCAGACCGACCACGCATTTGCGTCGACATCTGACAAAGGAATGGTTTGTAGCGATGAAACGCCCGCCGCCGCGCTTTTCGCGGCCAGATCGAGCGACACACCGGAAGCGGCAGCAATCTCGCTACCGGTTTGTGCAATGGTGAAATAATTACTGGCCAGATCAGCAGTCACAGTATCAGCCGTTCCTTGGGCGGCTTGTGCAGCATCCTGCGCGGCCTCTACCGATCCACCTGTGCCTTCCATTGTAGATTGAAGCGTCGTGGTTGCGTTCGAAATGGCGCTATCTGCCTGCGCGGACGTGTAGTAACTTTGATCCAGCGTCGCCTGGACAGCCGCCCCGACTTCGCCACTACCAAGCTCCTCGGCTGTAGCGGGTCGCAGGAATATTCGATGGAATTCTATATCCTTTGCGCTCGAGGTGCCAAAGTTGTTTTGGTAGTTTACAAAAACCCAAAGACTATGACGTGAAAATGTGTTGCCGGTTGGGGGCTTCTTCAGAACATGTGTGGCAGTTTGAACGCCGCCTGTGTTCCCCGACAGGTTCATGTCTATGAGTTTCATTTGATGTCTTACGTCATCAACAGAGCCCGTTTTGTCCCAATCCAGGCGCAAACCAGAACCTGTCAAAGAACCAGAGTGTAATGTAAACACGACCTCGATGGCATAGGCTGCTGCGTTCTCTACACCGATCCATCCAGTGCGGTCACTCGCTGTATAAATCCCAGTATCTTCACCAGTGGCAACATTGAAACGCCAGCTCTTGCCCGAGGGGAAGACCTGGTTATCTGTGATAGTCAGAGTGCCCCCACCAGCCCATCGGTTCCAGTTATTGGCATCAGACACTGTCAGGTTCGGGAAGGCGAGAACGCCTGCCCCTTGTGACGAAATCTGTGACGATAGATCCGCAGAGGTTTGTGATGCCGCGGCGGATACACCGGCTTCTCCAGCCTTGGTTGTTGCAACTGCTTCGCTGGCAGCAGAAGCAGTAGCAGAGTTACCTGAGGCTGTGGCGCTGTTGGCTGAGTTCGTGGCCTGTGTGCCGGCGGAGGCAGCGTGGCCCGCCGCGGTTGTTACTGAGGCAGCGGCGGCTGACTGCGCCGTTTCGGCACCCCCCTGTGCAGTTTGTGCAGCGATACGTTCGGTTGTGGCTATGGCGGCTTGCTGACTGGCTGTCGTGGCGGAGGCTCCAGCGTTTGTCTCGGACGTGGCGGATGCCAATGCGCTACCGGAAGCAGCCTGTTCAGCAACCAGGGCCAAGGCCAAGGCGGTTACGTCTTTGACTTCAAACGAGGAAACCCGCTGCAGGGTGGTGTTTCCCGTGCCAGCGTTTTGGCGTAGGTGAAACATGGCTCCGTTATTGTTGGCGTTCGTGGCGGACGACACCACGACCCCATAGGACACATCCACATAAGCCGGTTCGATTGCCAACCCATTAATCTCATGAGTGCTTGCGTAGAACCAGACTGTTTTTCTCTGCACCCCATCAGCCACCACGTGGCTTCCAACTGAGGCTTGTTTATTGGTTACTGTGCCATCACGCAGAGGCCCTTGATACAGGGTCATTCCGAGCTGATTATTGGACACCCCCACACCATTATCGATAGTTTTGAATGTGACGGTCACCTCATAGACTTTGTCAGAGTCCCACTCGTAGATTTTGGCGGGTCCAACAATAGTATTGACCGCGGTTGGAAACTCGAAACAATCGCCGAAATCCGCATCTCCGGTTTTTAGCGAAGTCGCTGCGATACTGGGTTTCGAGGCCGGATCGGATTGTGTGGTAGAGTTTCCTGTCCAGGCAGTCTCAGGGGCACGGAGTTTTGATGGTCCAAGAGTGTTGATCTCGTAGTGGATCGCATCCTGAGCGGTTACCACGACGCCCTCTGAGGTCGTCGCGGAGGAGGCCGCCCCGAGTGCGATGTCGCGTGCGTCCTGCGCGGCCACAACGTCAGCAGTGGCAGAGCCAGCCGCCGCCGTAATATCAACCCCCAATTCATCGCGAGCCAATTGCACGGCGGCAGCGCGGTCCACGACCTCTTGTGCCAGATTGGTCTGCACCGTCACAGCATCCGCCAGAGCCTGTGTGGCGTCGGCGGCGGCGCTATCGGCAGCAGTTTGCGCAGCATCGATGGAAAGACCCAAAACCCCGCCGATCACTTCCGCGTTCACCACAAGAATCTCTGCATCTGTGACGCTCAAGATACCAAAAACCGAAACCGCTTTGATGAAATATCGCCCGTTTACGCCAGGCAAGGTGATGTGATTGGCCGCAACATAGGCGCTCAACACCGTCGCATCATCCCAACCGCCCGGCGCGCCCTCGGCCAGATAGCGCAGCTCAAAATAGGATGTGACTTCATCGCCAAGCTGC